>JBOHKZ010000300.1:0-8175 GCA_050729355.1 Phenylobacterium sp.
GACCAGGCTCTCTTTGTTGGCGAGGGCGACGATGGCCCCGGACCGCGCTGCGGCCAGGGTCGGCGCCAGGCCGGCGAAGCCCACGATCGCAGACATCACCCACTGGGCGTCCATGGCGGCGGCCTCGACCACGGCCGCGCTGCCGGCCGCGGTCGCGATCCCCGATCCGGCCAGGGCCGCGCGCAGCCTGGGCAGGGCGGACTCGTCCTGGATCACCGCGATCCGCGGGCGCCATTGCAGCGCCTGCCGGGCCAGGAGATCGGCATTGCGCCCGGCGGCCAGGGCCACGACCTCGACTTCGACCTTGGCCTTCTCGAGGAGGTCGAGCGTGGAGACGCCCACCGATCCGGTGCTGCCGAGGACGCTGATCTTACGCGGAAGGTTCAATGGCCCCATCCAAGGTGATTTGCGAGCCGCGCTATGGCCATCACAACCACGGCGAACATGAGGCCGTCGACCCGATCCAGCAGCCCGCCGTGGCCCGGGATCAGGTCGCCGGAGTCCTTGACCCCGAATCGCCGCTTCAGCGCCGACTCCCAAAGATCGCCCGCCATGGTGGCGAGGCCGACCGCGAGGCCGATCAGCGCCGCGGCGCCGACGTTCAGTTGGAAAACCGGCATGAAGGCGCGCGGCACGTCGATATCGAGCTTGAAAGGCGTCGCCACGAGGACGCCCACGAGGCTGGCGCAGATCAGCCCGCCGATGAAGCCCGACCAGGTCTTGTTCGGAGAAAACCGCGGCCAGAGCTTGGGGCCCTTCAACAGGCTCCCGACGGCGAAGGCCCCGATGTCGGCCGACCAGGTGACCAGGAACAGCATGAGCGTCCACCACTCGCCCTGATTGGTCGAGCGCAGCCAGATCAGGCAGATGCCCGCGGGTGCGATGTAGAAGACGCCGTAGGCCGCGTCCGCCGGACGTTCGGCGACGCCCCGAGCCACCAGCGCCGCCGCCAGCGCCCCTACGCCCATCGCAGCCCAGGCCAGGACGAAGTGGTCCTGATGGCCGAGGAACACGCAGGCGAGGATGGCAGCGGTGACAGCGGCCGAAACGCGGATCGGCGCGCGCGGCGCGCTCATCCCGCCCCATTCGATGGCGAGCAGGGCGACCCCCACCGAGACCAGCACCAGGTAGGGCCAATCGAGATCGAGGAAGACCGCCGCCACGACCGCGGGGATCAGGACGGCGGCCGAGGCCGTCCTAAGCCCCAGGTTGGTCCAGTTGAAGCTCTTAGCCTGCGGCAAGGACGTCATCGGCCACGACGGCGCCATAGCGCCGCTCCCGCCCTGCGAACGCGGCGAGCGCAGCCTGGAGGTGATCGGCGCCGTAGTCCGGCCAAAGCACATCCTGGAAGATCAGTTCGGCGTAGGCCGCTTCCCACAGGAGGAAATTGGATAGTCGCTGCTCGCCGGAGGGCCGGATGATCACGTCCGGGGCGGGTGTGCCGGCCGTGGCCAGATGAGCGGCGAAGGTCGTCGAATCGAGGTCCGCCGGCTTGGCCCGGCCCGCCGCGACTTCCTCGGCAAACCGGCGGGCGGCCCGCACCAGATCGGCCTGGCCGCCGTAGTTGAAGGCGATATTCAGGTGGAAGGCGTCGTTCTTGGCGGTCCGCGCCTGGGCGTCGTCGATCATGGCCACGAGGTCGCGCGCCAGGCCCTCGCGGCTGCCGATGACCTGCACGCGCACCCCTTCACGCTCCAGCCGGCCGATATCCGACTCGAAGTAGCGCTTCGGCAGGGCCATGAGCTCGGCGACCTCGGCCGCGGGCCGGCTCCAGTTCTCGGTGGAAAACCCGAACACCGTCAGCCACCGGATGTTGAACCTGGGCGCCGCTGAGACAGTCCGTTTCAGCGCCTCGACGCCCGCCCGGTGGCCCAAGGAACGCGGCAGGCCGCGTTGCTTGGCCCAGCGACCGTTGCCATCCATGACGATCGCCACATGCAAAGGCGCCTGGCCCTCCGCGCCTTCGCCGGACGGGCCGACGGGCGGCGTATTCTCATGGGCGGCCATAGGCTTAGTTCGTCCTTCCGAAGCAGGCGGCGCGCAGGGTCAAACGTGCATGATCTCTTGTTCTTTGGTTTTCAAGGCTTCGTCCACGCGCTTGATCGCCTCATCCGTCAGCTTCTGGACTTCGGCTTCCATGCGCTTGTGTTCGTCCTGGTTGATGGCGCCGTCCTTCTCCGCCTTCTTCAGGTCGTCGTTGGCGTCGCGGCGGACGTTGCGCACGGCCACCTTCTGCTGCTCGGCGTACTTGCCGGCCACCTTGGCCAGGTCCTTGCGGCGTTCTTCGGTGAGCGGCGGAATCGGAATGCGCAGGCTCTGACCGTCGACCACGGGGTTGAGGCCGAGGTTCGACGAGCGGATCGCCTTTTCGACCGAAACCACCATGCCCTTGTCCCAGACATTGACGGTGATCATGCGCGGCTCGGGCACCGAGACGGCGGCCACCTGGTTGATCGGCATGGTCGAGCCGTAGGCCTCGACATTGATCTGGTCGAGCAGGCTCGAGGACGCGCGGCCGGTCCGCAGGCTCGCGAACTCGTCCTTCAGCGCAGCGACCGCCTTGTCCATGCGATCCCTGTATTTCGACAGCACCGGCTTTTCCGCGGTCGACATGGTGTTTGCTCCCCTAGTCTTGGGCCTAAGCCCTGATCAGGCGATGGTCGTATAGACCCCATCGCCGCACAGGACCTTCAGGAGGTTGCCCCGTTCGCGGATGGAAAACACCACGATCGGGATATGGTTGTCGCGCATGAGGCTCACCGCGGAGGTGTCCATCACCCGCAGGTCCTTCGACAGGACCTCTTTGTAGCTGAGGGTGTCGTACCGCTTGGCGTCGGGATCCTTCTTGGGATCGGCGGTGTAGACGCCGTCGACGCTGGTGCCCTTGAAGAGCGCGTCACAACCCATTTCGGCGGCGCGCAGGGCGGCCGGCGTGTCTGTGGTGAAGAAGGGCGCGCCGAGACCGGCGGCGAAGATCACCACCCGTCCCTTTTCCAGATGCCGTAGCGCGCGGCGACGAATGTAGGGCTCGCAGACCGCTTCCATGGGAATCGCCGACTGCACGCGCGTGTAGACGCCGACCTTCTCGAGGGTCGCCTGCAAAGCCAGGGCGTTCATCACGGTGGCCAGCATGCCCATGTAGTCGGCGCTGGCGCGCTCCATGCCCGCTTCGGCCAGGGCGGCGCCGCGGAAGATGTTGCCGCCGCCAACCACCACGCAGACCTGCACGCCGGCGTTGATCACCTGGGCGATCTCCTCGGCGACGGCCTGCAGGGTCTTCGGATCTATCCCGAAACCTTCACCGCCGACGCCGGCCTCCCCCGAGAGTTTCAGGAGGATGCGTTTGTAGCGGGGCTGGCCGTCGGGCATGGGGAATCCCTATTTCGAAGTGAACATAAACCAAGGGCGCGGCGCGTCGATACGCACCGCGCCCTTGGGGCAGTCTCTGGTCCAGATCGGCTCAGCTCTTGCCGGTCATCGAGGCCACTTCAGCAGCGAAGTCGTCGGCCTTCTTTTCAACGCCTTCACCGATCGCGAAGCGCACGAAGCCCTTCACGGAAACCGGCGAGCCGACCTGCTTGGCGGTCTCGGCGACGAGTTGCTCGATGGTCTGGTCCGGGTCCATGACGAAGGGCTGCTTCAGGAGCACGACCTCTTCCTGCCACTTGCGGATCCGGCCCTCGATCATCTTCTCGACGACGGCGACGGGCTTGCCCGACTCCAGCGCCTGATCGGTCAGGAACTGCTTTTCCTTGGCCACGGCGGCCGGATCGAGGTCGGCTTCGCTCAGCGCCAGCGGCGGGGTCGGCGTACCGGCCACGTGCAGGGCGATCTTGCGGCCCACGTCCTTCAGGACGGCCTGGTCGCCGGCGCCTTCCAGCGCCACCAGAACGCCAAGCCGGCCGACGCCGTCGCCCTGCGCGTTGTGCAGGTAGAGCGCCACGGCGCCCTGGCTCACCGACAGGCGCGCCGAGCGGCGCAGCTGCATGTTCTCGCCGATGGTCGCGATGAGGTGGGTGACCACGTCGCCGACCGTCTCGCCCTTGGCCGTCTTGGCCGCGGCAAGGGCGTCGACGCCCTCGACGGTGAGGGCGACGTCGGCGATGTCGCGCGCCACGCCCTGGAACGTGTCGTTCTTGGAGACGAAGTCGGTCTCGGCGTTCAGCTCGATGAGCGCGCCGGTCTTGCCATCGGCGCTCAGCTTGCCGGCCACCAGGCCCTCAGCCGCGGCGCGGTCGGCCTTCTTGGCCGCCTTCGACAGGCCCTTCGCCCGCAGCCAGTCGATGGCCGCGGCGATGTCGCCATTGTTTTCCTGCAAGGCCTTCTTGCAGTCCATCATGCCAACGCCAGATTTTTCGCGCAGGTCCTTGACCAGCGCAGCGGTGATCTCCGCCATGGTCAGCTCCTTCAAATTTTGAGATCCGACGGACCCCTCGCGGGGCCCGCCTTCAGGATGGGTGGGTCGCTTGAGGGCTAGACGCCCCTAGCTGGCCTTTTCTTCGCTCGACGGCTCGGCGGCCGCCTCGACGGGGGCCTCAGCGGCAGGCGCTTCGGCTTCCGGGGCGGGCTCCGCCACAGCTTCAGCCGCGGGGGCTTCGGCAGCGCCGGTCATCTCGGCTTCGAGAGCCGCGGCTTCCGGCGCGGTGATCTCGGGTTCAGCCATGGGTTCGGCAGCCGCCTTCGGAGCCAGTTCGCGAGCCAGGGTCGGCTCCACGGGGGCTTCCGAAGCGCCCAGGTCCACGCCCGCCGCCGATTGGCCGGCCGCCAGGCCGTCCAGGATCGAGTCGGCCATCAGGTCGCAATAGAGCTGGATGGCGCGCGCGGCGTCGTCGTTGCCGGGGATCGGGAAGGTGATGCCGTCCGGGTTGCAGTTGGTATCAAGGATCGCGATCACCGGGATGTTGAGCTTGCGCGCTTCCTGGATGGCGATCGCTTCCTTGTTAGTGTCGATCACGAACATCAGGTCGGGGATGCCGCCCATGTCCTTGATGCCGCCCAGGGACAGTTCCAGCTTGTCGCGCTCGCGGTTGAGCTGCAGCAGCTCCTTCTTGGTGCGCCCGCTTTGGGCTTCGAGCAGGCCTTCCAGCTCGCGCAGGCGGGCGATCGAGCCCGACACGGTGCGCCAGTTGGTGAGCGTGCCGCCCAGCCAGCGGTGGTTCACGTAGTATTGGGCGCAGCGGCGCGCGGCCGTGGCGATCGGCTCACTGGCCTGGCGCTTGGTGCCGACGAACAGGATCCGGCCGCCGGACGCGGCGACTTCGCGCACCTTCACCAGGGCCTGGTGCAGGAGCGGGATCGACTGCGAAAGGTCGATGATGTGGATGTTGGAGCGGCTGCCGAAGATGTACTTTTCCATCTTCGGGTTCCAGCGGTGCGTCTGGTGGCCGAAGTGGGCGCCGGCTTCGAGCAACTGGCGCATGGAGAAATCAGGAAGAGCCATAGTCTTCTTTGGTCCTTTATCCGGTTGAACCTCCGCAGACACCCTCCGCCAAACACTGTGCTGGAAGAGGACCGGAATGGAAGCGGCGGGATGTCTCCCCGCACGTCGCCAAACGCCTGCGTGTGGATTTGAGGCGCGGAGATAGTCGACAAGGCCCGGAAATGCAAGGCCCGACGGCTTGTGGCCCCGAACCTGCAGTGCCAAGCTTGACCATAGGTTGGAGGGCGCGGAATGCGACAGCTTGCGATTGCAGTCCTGGGATGCTGGCTAGCGACGAGCGTTGCAGCCCATGCCGAGAGCGGTTTCGCGCGGCATCAAGTGAAGAACGGCTTCCAGCCGCAAGAGAAGCGCACCTTCACCCCCGGTGGCGCCTCGTTCTACAAGTCGCCGGGCGCACCTCCCGCAGCTTCCGGGTTCGGCGAGTCTCCCTTCGGCTCGACCACTGCAAAATCACATAGGCGGAGCGAGTTTGCGCCTATTCAATCTCCGGTCGCGCCGAAGCCGCTCGGCCCTCAGACCTTCAAACCCTTCAAGGGCATGTCGACCTACGACGGTCCCAGCGCCGTCAAGCCTCACAAGCCGCCCAAGATGAAGAGCGTCTACGACCGTTAGAGGTCCTCGACGAAGACCACCCCCGGCGCGCTCTTCAGGGCGCCCCGCACGGCGTTGTTGAGGGTGAATCGCCCTGGGAGCTTCACCTCGACCTCCCGGCCGTCGCCGAGGCCGGCGATCAGCAGAATCTCGCCGCCGCGGGCGTTCACGGATCCTTCCAGGCGCGCCTTCAAGGCCTCGATCTCGGCGCTGCGTGGCGCCAGGTGCACGCGCAGTCCCGCGACCACGTTCTCGATGGCCTTCTCAATCGGCTCGGCGCTGTCGCCGAAGAAGCGCACCTCGCCGTCCTTGGCCTTGGCGCGCACCCGGATCGCCACCGCCTTGCCGGGCTCCAGCGCGTCGCGGCAGGCGCGCAAAGCTTCGGGCGGGAAGAGGACCTCATACTCGCCGGTCGGGTCCGAGAGGGTCACGAAGGCGAATTTCTCGCCGGTGCGGCCGGGCTTTTCCTGCTTGCGACGGACGACGCCGGCCATACGCAGGGCTTCGGCCCCCGCTTCGGCCTTGGCGATAGCGTCGGTAAGCAGGTCGGTGCGCTTGCGCCGCAGCGCCTCGACCATGTCGTCCAGCGGGTGGCCTGAAAGGTAGAACCCCACAGCGGCCAGTTCCTGGTCCAGCCGCTCGACCGGCGTCCAGACGTCGGCGGTGGGCATCCGCGGGCGGTGTCCGCCGCTCAGGTCTTCGCCGAACAGGCTGACCTTGCCCTCGGCCCGATCGGCCGCCAGCGCCTGGCCGTGACCCAACAGCACCTCGGCCGCGGCGATCACCCGCGCGCGGTTGGAATCGATGGAATCGAAGGCGCCGGCCCGCGCCAGGGTCTCGAAGCAGCGCTTGTTCACCTGCCGCGGATCGACCCGCTCGACGAAATCGAACAGGTCCCGGAACGGCCCGCCCTCATTGCGCACCTGGACCACGTGCTCCATCGCCTGCAGCCCGACATTGCGGATGCCGCCCAACGCATAGAGCACCTCGCCGTCCTCCACCTCGAAGTCGGCGTACGAACGGTTCACATCCGGCGGGCTGATCTTCACGCCCTGGCGCTTGGCGTCCTGGTAGAAGACCGCCAGCTTGTCGGTGTTGGAGATGTCGAGGCTCATCGAGGCCGCGTAGAACTCGACCGGCGTGTTCGCCTTCAGCCAGGCCGTCTGATAGGCGATCAGCGCGTAGGGCGCGGCGTGGGACTTGTTGAACCCGTAGCCGGAGAACTTCTCCATCAGGCCGAAGAGGGTGTCGGCGAGATCCTTGTCGACGCCGCGTTCGGCGGCCCCCGAGGCGAAGCGGGCCCGCTGCTGGTCCATCTCCTCCTTCTTCTTCTTGCCCATGGCGCGACGCAGCAGGTCGGCCTCGCCAAGCGAGTAGCCCGCCATGGTGCGGGCGATCTGCATCACCTGCTCCTGGTAGACGATCACGCCGTAGGTCGGCGTCAGGACCTGCTCGAGCAGCGGGTGATAGAAGTCGAGGGTCTTGCGGCCCATCTTCACGTCGACATAGGCCGGGATGGAATCCATCGGGCCTGGCCGGTAGAGCGAGATCAGCGCCGTGCACTCTTCCAGCGAAGTGGGCCGCAGCTGGCGCAGGGTGTCGCGCATGCCCTGCCCTTCCATCTGGAACACGCCCACCGTCTGCCCCGCGGCCATGATCTCGTAGGCCGGGGCGTTGTCGAGGGGCAGGCTCTCCAGAGGGAACGCCGCGCCGCGTTTCTCCAGCTGCTTCATGGCGCGGCGAATGACGGTCAGCGTCTTCAGGCCCAGGAAGTCGAACTTCACCAGGCCGGCGCTTTCCACCCACTTCATATTGAACTGGGTGGCCGGCAGCTCCGAGCGCGGATCGCGATAAAGCGGCGAGAGCTGGGTTAGCGGACGGTCGGAGATCACCACGCCGGCGGCGTGGGTCGAAGCGTTGCGGTAGAGGCCTTCCAGCTGCAGGGCGATGTCCAGCAGTCGCGCGACCGCCTCGTCCTCATCACGGGCCTGGCGCAGGCGCGGTTCGATCTCGATGGCCTTTGCCAGCGTCACCGGATTGGCGGGGTTGGCCGGCACCATCTTGGCCAGCCGGTCCACCTGGCCCAGCGGCAATTGCAGCACCCGGCCGACGTCGCGCAGCACCGCGCGGGCCTGCAGGGTGCC
>JBOHKZ010000301.1:0-2849 GCA_050729355.1 Phenylobacterium sp.
GCGCTGGCCAGCGCCAACCGCATGGTCCTGACCGCCGCGCGGCCCGACCGCAGCTCGTTCGGCTGCGGCGAGGCCGACCGCTATCCCTATTTCGACGAGTGCTTCCTGTCGTCGATCTCCGACGCCAAGACCCTGCCCACGCTGGCGACCGCGGTGCAGTCCTGCGTCGCGACCCGCGAGGTCAAGGAAGGCATGAAACCGCCTTCCGAACCGCAGCTCTTCATCGGCGGCGGACTGCGGCCGCTCCTGCCGCTCTACCCCCTGACCACCGGGCCGCCACCCGCGAACTAGGCTTACAGGCTTTACCGTAGACCCCGCGTCATCTGGGGCTTTGAGGGACTCGTTGCGGCGCCCTACAACCGCACTTGGCTCAAACTCCTGCGGACAACTCTTGATGCGGATACTCGTCACTGCCGCCCTCTCCGCGCTGGCGATGATGTTGGCAGGGTCATCCGCAACCGCCCAGGACACGCCGCCTGCCGGGGCGGCGCCTGCGCCTGCGGCGGCTCAGCCCCCCGCGGCGGCGCTGCCCAAGCGGCCTGTCCCCTATACCCAGCTCCGCCCGAAACCGGCGGCGAAGCCGCGGCCTGTTGGCGCAGCCACAGCCACAGCCGCCGCCACAGTTGGCCAGGTCGCCGCCGGTCCCGCCGTGGCCGGCGCGATCCCCGTGATCGCCGCCCCCGTCAACAACGGCGCGCGCCTGGCGCCCGGCCAGCCGCTGCCGCCCGCCGAGCTCGAGGCGTTCGTCGACGGCGTGGTGCGCGACGCCATGGCCCGCGAGCACATCGCCGGCGTCACGGTCTCGGTGGTCCAGAACGGCCAGGTGATGCTGAAGAAGGGCTACGGCTTCGCCAGCCTCAATCCGCAGCGCGCCGTCGACCCCGACCGGACGCTGTTCCGGGTCGCATCGATCTCCAAGACCTTCACCTGGATCGCCCTGATGAAGGAGGTCGAGGCCGGGCGGATGCGCCTGAACCAGCCGGTGAACCTCTATCTGCCGGAAAAGGTGCAGGTGAAGGACCAGGGCTACGACCAGCCGGTGCGGGTGGCGAACCTGATGGACCACTCGCCGGGCTTCGAGGACCGCGCGCTGGGCCAACTCTTCGAGGAGCGGGCCAATCGGGTCCGGCCGCTGGAGCTCTACCTGCGCCAGGAACGCCCCAAGCGGGTGCATGCGCCCGGCGTCATCTCGACCTATTCGAACTACGGCGCGGCGCTGGCCGGCGAGGCGGTGTCCTACTCCGCCGGCAAACCCTTCGAGCGGCTCATCGAGGATGAGATCCTGGGCCCGCTCGGCATGGCGCACACCACATTCCGCGAGCCCCGGCCCGCCAAGGCCGGCCTGCCCGCGCCGATGCCCGCGGCCCTGGTCGAGGACATCGCGCTGCCGGTGCACTGGACCCCGACCGGCTTCGAACAGCGCAAGTACGAATACGTGGGCCACGTCGCCCCGGCCGCCTCGGCCTCGTCCACGGCCGGCGACATGGCGCGCTACATGATCATGCTGCTGAACGGCGGGCAGCTGAACGGCGTGACGATCTTCGGACCGACCACGGCGCAAGCGTTCCGCACCCCGCTGCGCAAGACGCCCGTCGGGATCAACGGCTGGGCGCACGGCTTCATGACCTTCGACCTGGCCGGCGGCTATCGCGGCTACGGCCACGGCGGCGACACGCTGGACTTCCATTCGAGCCTCGTGACCGTCCCGGCGCTGGGCCTCGGCGTGTTCATCTCCACCAACTCCGAAACCGGCGCGCCGCTGGCCGGCCGCTTCGCCTCGCGCCTGGTGCAGGAATTCTACGCGACGCCGCAGGTGTTCCCGCGGGCCGGTTCGCCCGAGCTCGCCGCCGACGGCGCCGCGGTCAGCGGCTACTACCTGACCAGCCGCCGCGCCTATTCCGGCCTGGAAGGCTTCGTCACCTCGGTGGTTGGCGGGACCACCGTGTCGGTGACGCCGCAGGGCCGCCTGGTCACCGCCGGCCGCGACGAGACCCGCACCTGGGTCCCGGACGGCCCGCTGTCGGATCGGCTGTTCATCGGCACCGACGGCGATCGGCGCATCGCCTTCACCAACGAGGGCGGGCAGGCTCGCGCCTTCATGGTCTCCTACGGCGGGGCGCTGATGGAGCGCGCGCCGGTGTGGCGCCGTCCCACGACCCTTGCCTGGTTGGGCGGCCTGGCCGGCCTGGCCGCGCTCGCCACCCTGGGCGGCATCGTCTTCCGCAACCGCCGCGAATTCCGCGAGAACCAGACCCAGGCGCGCGCCAGCCTGGTGCAGAACATCCAGGCGGTGCTCTGGCTGATCGCCATGGCGCTGCTGGCGCTCTGGGCGTCGAAGACCGGCGACATCGCCTATGTCGTCTACCGCTGGCCAGGCGCCCTGCTGCTGACGGCCTCGGCCTGCGCCCTGGTGGCCTCGATGCTGACCATCGCCACCTTCATCGCCCTGCCGGCGATCTGGCGTGGCGGACGCCGGGTGGATTCGTGGAGCCACCTGCGCAAGGCCGGCTTCACGCTCACGGTGCTGATCTACGCCAGCCTCGCCGTCGTGCTGGCGCTCTGGGGCGCTCTGAGCCCCTGGAGCGGTTAAGCTTCCAACTTCACCGTTCACTAACCCGCCGTTTACCAACCACTGGGTAAATCCTGCCTAGCGGGGGGCGAATTCTGCCTGCCCGCCTGTTTGGTGCCGGGGGACGTGGGCGTTGAATCCAATTCTGGCTGCGCTGCAGAGGTTCGGGATCGGCCGCCTGGCCGCCATCCTCGGCATCGGCGCGGGCGTCGCCGCCGTGCTGGTCGCGCTCAGCATGAATCTCGGCCAGCCCAAGGCCCTGCTCTACTCGAACCTCGAC
>JBOHKZ010000302.1:0-3882 GCA_050729355.1 Phenylobacterium sp.
CTACGGCGCCTTCCACGGGATCGAGGTCCCCTATGTGTTCGGGCTGGTGGGAAAGCCGGTCCCGGCCGCCTGGCCCGCCGCGCCGGATACCGCCGCCGAGAAGGGCCTGCAGGACGCCATCCTCGCGTACTGGACGCAGTTCGCCCGCACCGGCGCACCGGGAACCGCCCATGGGGTGGCGTGGCCGCGTTACGGCGCGACACCGCGCTTCCTCAGGTTCCACGCCGAGCCGGTAGCCGGCGTCGACCCCGCCCGCGGGGCGTACGCCCTCCACGAAGAGGCCGTGTGCCGCCGCCGAGCCGCGGGCGATCAGTCCTGGATCGTGAATATCGGCGCGGGCGCCTCGCGGCTGCCGCCGCCGATCAAGGGTTGCGCCCCGGCCGCGGCGCGGACCAACACCCTTTCCGAACCCGGACCTGACTTATCTGATTAGCTGATAAGTTGATCCGATAATTGTATTTCCGATCCGCTCGCCGCTCAGCCACCCTGCCAAGGTAGGTGGCGCGCCGCAGGGCGTAAGACCGCCGGAGGGGAAACCAAATGCACAAGATGATCTGGCTTAGCGCGGTCTCGGCGTTCACCCTGGCGGCGACGGCCACCAGCGTGGCCGCACAAACCGCGCCCGGCGGCGGCAGCCAAGGCGCGACGCTGGAAGAGCTGGTCGTCACCGCCCAGAAGCGGGAAGAGCGGCTCATCGACGTGCCGGCGGCGGTCACGGCTCTGCAGGGGAGCATGCTGCAGGAGATCGGCGCCAAGACCCTTGCGGACTACGCCGCACTCGTGCCCGGGCTCCAGTTCGCCAGCCAAGGCGGCGGCGTGGGGCAGCAGTTGGTGCTCCGCGGCCTCGCGACCGGTGTCCAGACAGACTCGGCGCTCGTGGGGGAGATCATCGACGGGATTCCGGTCGGCTCGTCCTCCACCTACGCGCTCGGCGGCGCCAGCGCCCTCGACTCCAGCCTCTGGGATGTCGCCCGCGTCGAGGTGCTGCGGGGACCGCAGGGCACGCTCTATGGGGCCTCCGGCATGAGCGGCCTGATCTCGTACGTCTACAATCAACCCGATCTTGGCAAATACGGCGGGGCCGTCGAGGTGGAGGCCGCCGCAACTCAGCGCGGCGAGGCCTCCTACGTCGTGCGGGGAACGGTCAATGTGCCGATCGTCGCCGATCAGCTCGCCCTGCGGGTCTCCGCCTTCGGGGATCGCGCGGGAGGTTATCTGGACGATCCGACGCGGAATCAGAAGGACATCAACCGGCGGACCACGGAGGGCCTTCGCGCCAACCTCCTGTGGGAGCCCAACGACAGGTTCAAGGCCAACCTCGAAGGCATCTACCAACTCAACCGGCGCCGCGCGAGCGACGCGGCAAGCTACAACGCCACGACGCATGATCCTGTGAAGGGCTCGCTCGACCAGCTGCACACGCTGCTCGATCCGGCGAAGTTCGTCTACGACCTCGTGGCGCTCAACATGTCCTATGACCTGGGACCGGCGACGCTCACCTCGACGTCCAGCTACCAGTATCTAAAGAACGACCGCATCACCTACTTCACGGACACCACGACCGCGCCGCTCTTCACCAGCCCGACGTTCCTAACCCTGCTCGGCGTCGCCGGGCCGCCCGCCAAGAACGTCCTGTTCAACTTTCGCAACAGCACGAGCAAGGTGACGGAGGAGCTGAAGGTCACTTCAAACGGCGCCGGCCCCCTGCAATACGTCGCTGGTCTCTACACCGCGCACGAGAAGAGCAACGGCAATTCGCTCTTCTACGGCACGGACGCCGGCGGGACGCCGCTCGCGAATATGAACCCCGGCGTGGATGCAGGCATCCCGTCCGAATACCGGGAATATGCGGCCTACGCTCAGGCGAGCTACACGCTCGCGGAGCGCCTGACGCTGACCGGCGGCCTGCGCTACACGCATATTGACCAGGAATTCCAGCAGACCCTCTCCGGCCCTTACAGGGCCGGGCTGCTTGCGCTCCGCATCCTGGGGACGACGGCGAAGATCACCGGGAAAGAGGAGAACACCAGCTTCCTCGTCAACGCCCGCTACGCGCTGACGCCGCACAGCAACCTCTATGCGCGCATCGCCGATGGCTTCCGCCCGGGCGGGCCAAACGTCGTGGTCACCGGCCTTCCGCCGACCTTCAAGGCCGACACCCTGACGGACTACGAGGCGGGGTACAAAGGCAGCTTCCTCGACGGCCGCCTGCAGTTCGACGCGGATGTTTTCTACATCAAGTGGGACGACATCCAGCTGCGCGCCTCGGTCAACGGCATCAGCGGCGAGACCAACGGCGGCGCAGCTTCCAGCCGCGGCGCCGAGGCCCAGGCCACCTTCAAGCCGATCGCCGGGCTGACGGTCGGCGGGAATATCGCCTATGCGGACGCCCATCTCGACGAAGCGGTGCCGTCCGTCGGCGGCCTCGCCGGCGATCCCCTGCCGCTCTCGGCGAAGTGGAGCGGGGCGGTCTTCGGCAACTATATCTTCCCGATCAACGGCGCTTGGAACGGCTTCGTCGGCGGCACGGCCCGCGCCAACAGCGCGCGCAACGTCGCGTTCCCGAACGGGGCGTCGAAAGGAAGCCCGAACTACAGGCTGCCGTCCTATTTCCTCGCAGACATCCGGGCCGGCGTTCAGAACGATCGCTATTCGGCGACCCTCTTCATCAACAACGTCGGCGACAGCCGTGCACAGCTCTCTGCGGCCGCCGCCGACGTGGCGGTGACCAACACCGGCCAGGTCGCCCTCGCGCGCCCGCGCACCTTCGGCGTCAGGCTCGACGCCACATTCTAGGATGAACAGGGCTCTTGGCATCGTCGGGGCGCTCATCGCGACGATGGGCGTCTCGACCACGGCTTGCGCCGAACCGGCCGTACGCCGCGTGCCGGCCTACGATCTGCGGGTGCCCTCGACGGTGAGCCGCGAACTCCAGGGGGCGATGGCAAAGGCGCCGCCCTCGGTTGCGCCGCCCTCCATGCCGACCACGAACGCCGGGTGGGAGAGGTTCTTCAATCCCGATCCCGCGAGGACCCACGCCAGAATCTCAGCGCTGCTGGCGAGGTTCAGGCTCGTTATGACGGAAGAAACCATCGACGGGGTGCACTGCTACAGGATCGTCCCCTCGGGCAAGGCCGCAAAGCCGAAGCGCCTGCTCATGCACCTTCACGGCGGCGCTCACGTCGGCGGCGCCGGCGAAGGTGGTCTTCTCGAGGCCATCCTGATTGCGGGCGCAACGGGGATCGAGACGGTGTCGGTCGACTACAGGATGCCCCCGTCCCATCCGTTTCCAACTCCGATCGACGACGCCACAAGGGTCTGGAAGCAGATCAGCCGAAGTCACCCAGGATACAGGCTCGGGATCTTCGGCACGTCATCGGGCGGCGGGATGGTGCTGGCTGTGACGCAGCGGGTCATCGCCGCGCACCTCCGCGTCCCCGACGCCATCATGGCGGGCACGCCGTGGTCCGATCTCTCCGAGACCGGCGACAGCTACTACACGAACCGATACGCAGACCCGATCGTCTACGAGGGCGAATTGAGCGTCGCCGCCAAGCAGTACGCCAACGGGATCGACCTGAAGGATTCGAGGCTTTCACCGATCTACGGGACGTTCTCGGGCTTTCCCTCGACACTGCTGCTCGCGGGGACGCGGGACCTGTTCCTCTCAAATACCGTCAGGCTGGACCGAAAGCTGCGCGACGCCGGGCGGCGAAGCGAACTGATCGTGTACGAAGGACAGAGTCACGCCGCCTATCTGGCCGGAATCGACGTGCCTGAAACCGTGACGGCGCTGAGGGACATCTCGGTGTTCTTTTCTCGCGAGCTCAAGTGAACGGAGTCGGTCATTTTGGCGGATTGCCTTGCGCCGGCCGGGAGCAC
>JBOHKZ010000303.1:0-3587 GCA_050729355.1 Phenylobacterium sp.
CGTCGCGGGTCCCGACGTGCCCATCGTGTCGGTGTTCGACCTGCACGCCAACGTCTCGCGCCGGATGATCGACAATCTGAGCGTCTTCGTCGGCTATCTCGAGAACCCGCACACCGACATCTATGAGCGTGGCGTCGAGGCGGCAAAGCACATGCGCGAGCTGCTGGCGGGCACGCGTACCGCGATCGAGATGGTGAAGATCCCGCTGGTGCCACCGCAGATCGCCCTGCTGACCGCACGTGGCCCCTATGCCGACCTGATCAACTACGGCCAGACCAAGGTTGGCGGCGACATCCTGAACGTGTCGGTGATGGCGGGCTTTGCCTACAGCGACAGCCCCAAGAACGGCCTCACCGCCGTCGTCACGGCGCGCAACGGCAACCGCAAGGCAGCCGCCGACCTCTCGCTCGACATCGCCCAGCGCGCCTGGGGCATGAAGGAACGTTTCAAACGCGCGATGATGTCGATGGCCGACGCGGTGCAGCTCGCCACCTCGGTCGGCCGTGACAAGCGGCGCAAGCCGATCATCCTGGCCGACGTCGCCGACAATCCCGGCGGCGGCGCGCGCGGCAACACGACCTATCTGCTGCGCGCGCTAAAGGCCGCCGGCGCGCGCGGCGTGATCTTCGGCGTGTTCAACGATGCCGCGCTGGCCGCCCAGGTCCATCAGCTCGGTGAAGGCGCCACGTTCACCGCCTCCTTCAACACAAAGGAGACGCACGAATTCTCGCTGCCGTTCGATTGCGAGGCCACGGTCGTCAGGCTGACCGACGGCAAGTATGTCGGCCGCCGCGGCGTGCTGCGCAACGTCGCCGCCGACATGGGACCGTCGGCGCTGCTCGACCTCGGCGGCATCCAGATCGTGGTCATCACCCATCGCTGCCAGTGCATGGACCCGCGCCAGTTCGAGAGCTTCGGCCTCGATATCGCCGCCGCGCGCGTCGTCGTGGTCAAGAGCCGCGGCCATTTCCGCGGCGGCTTCGACGAGTTTTTCAAGCCCGAACAGATCTACGAGGTCGACTGCCCGGGCCTGACCTCGCCGGTGCTGGCGAACTTCACCTGGACCAAGCTGCCGCGCCCGGTCTATCCGCTCGACGAAGAGACGACCTGGACGCCGCCCGCGAGCATCTGACTCATTGATAGGGGTAGGGAAGGCCGGATAGGTCCTCCCCTCCCTCCGAACCGTACGGGCGATTTTCTCGCATACGGCTCTCCAGTCGGTGGTTTCCTCATCGGGAGTGTCTCGCGTTTTGCCAGGCTGTGTGTAGTGCGAACAGTCCTGCTTCTGCGAAGAAGTTATTCGGCCATCGAATATGATCGAGGAGCGAACGGCCGAAGCCAGGGCGCTTGCCCTGCTTGCGCAGGAGCGCCCTGAGCCTTCGTCGGATGAACCCGTCGAGCGTCTCGAGCTCGCCGTGGAAGGCGTGCTTGAAGTAGCCGAACACCCCTTTGAGCATCAGGTTCAGCTCGGCGACGATGCGCGCGAGGCTGTCCCCGCGCGATCGGCCGGTCTTTGCCCGGATGCTGTCGCGGATACGTTTCAGGCTCTTCTTGCGAATCCAGCGCCGGCCGGCTTCGAACCGATAGCCGAGGAAGTCAAAGCCTTCCCCCGGCTGCCGGCAGTCGCCGACATGCGTCTTGTCCGGATGCAGACAAAGGCCGTTGTCCTCCACCCAGCGGCAGATCTCCGCCAAGGCAGCGGCAGCCTCCTCGCGGCTCTGGCATAGAACCACGAAGTCGTCCGCGTAGCGCACCATCCGATAGCCCAGCGCCGCCATCTGCTCGTCCAGCGGGTGCAGGTAGATGTTGGCCAGCAGCGGGCTGATAACCGCGCCTTGCGGCGCCCCCGCTGTCGGCGTCCACCGTTCCGTCTCCTTCAGGACGTCCGCCGTCAGCCAACTTCGTAGCAGGTCGAGAACACGCCCATCGCTGAGACGTTCCTCCACCCGCTCCATCAGCCGATCGTGCGGAATGCTGTCGAAGTAACCCTTGAGGTCGGCATCCACCACGAAGGTGAACCCTTCCTTGAGCAAGCCGTCGACCTCGCGCAGCGCATCATGGCAGCCTCGTCCCGGACGGAAGCCGTAGCTGCCCTCGCAGAACGATGCCTCGAAGATCGGTTCGATGACGAGCTTCACCGCCGTCTGGACGATCCGGTCCTTGACCGCCGGGATGCCCAGCGGTCGCGTTCCTCCATCGCCTTTGGCAATCTCAACCCGCCTGACCGGCTGGGGACGATAGCTGCCGTCCTTCAGCGCGACCGACAGCTCCCCCAGATACTTCTCCGAGTTCGCCGCAAACCTCTCCAGGCTCTGGCCGTCCACCCCGGCCGCGCCCTTGTTGGCCAGGACTTTCGTCCACGCCAGCGCAAGCGTTGCCGGTGCCCATACCTTGTCAATCAGACTGAACCAACGTCCTCCTTTGACGCCGTTGATCAGCGCCGACACCATGCGATCCGTCCATACCGTTGCTTCCGCCTTCGATCGAATCGTGTCGACCTCCTCGGCGTCTGCGCCCTGCTTAGCCTTGGCGGCACTGTCGGCGCGTCCTTGCTCGGGCATAAACCTCTCGCCTCCACCTTCCTGCCCCCCTTCCCTAAGGGCGGTTTTGCTCGCCGCCCCTCTGACGCCTCCGGTACCGCCGGGACGATGTCAGTACTATGAGGGCTCTGACTCCTGACGGCTTCGCACACCGCCGCCAGGTCTCTCCGCTTGCTCCGCTCTGCCTTCCAAGCATCCCGTCCTCAACCACATGATGTGCCCCGAACATCGCTTTCACAGTCACCTCAGCGCGTCAGTCGGCAGCTCGAAAGCTCCCTCGGCTTCGCCACGCGGTCGCAGGCTCGCCAACACACCCTGCCGAAACAGGTTCGTCATCCTACGGGCTACCCGTTCACCTCCAGTTGCTCTCCACCCCGCCTCGCGGCGACGCAGTTACCTTCAACTCCATGTGGCGTGACACCACATCGCCGGGACTTTCACCCCGCTGACAAAGCGTCCTCACGGACGCACGACCGCGCGCTTCCAGCGCGCTCGGACTCATGAGCGCGCAGGATGCGCGCGGTCCAATGAGGATGTGAGCTACCCGGCGGCGACTTGGCCTTGCCAGAACACCGCGCAGGGGAAAGTATCGGCCCAGAAAAAGCCGTTATCCGGCCAACGTTCGCCGGATTGCAGGCAAGAAGAATGAATGAAGGACGAAAGCTCAATGTCATCGTTGTCACGATTCCGAATCGGGCGGTTGGGCGCCCTTGCCGTCCTCGCCGGGGCCTGGCTGGTCGGCGCCGCGACATCTTCGAGTGCGCAGGAGATGTTTCAACCGCAATGTTTCAAGCCGATGCCGGGGACCACGAAGACCCTGTCGAATCCCGCGAAGCCCGGCCCCTGGCGCCTGGCGCTGGTGAATGGCTTCGTCGGCAACAGCTGGCGCATCCAGATGATCCAGAGCCTGAAGGCCTGGGCCGCTCGCCCCGAGAACGCCAAGAATTTCCGCGAGCTCAAGATCGTCAGCACCGGCACCGACGTCGCCGCCCAGATCGCAGCAATCGATAACCTGATCGCGGCCGGCTATGACGGCATCATCTTCAT
>JBOHKZ010000304.1:0-3871 GCA_050729355.1 Phenylobacterium sp.
ATCACGGGAGCCGCGCCGATATCGTCCTGGGCCGTGGTGAGGACGCGATCATACGCTTCGACGTTGATGCCGCCGGACCCCTGCGGATCATCGACATCGGCCCCCACCTGACCGGCGTCGTGGGCGAGTCCGACCACGAGTCGCAACAGGGCTGACAAACCCCTCTCGACGGCCTATATTCACCTCAACATCGTCCGTTAGCGCTGTATGGCGCCTACGAGCGGCGGGCTCCGGCCCGGCCGCTCTTTTCTTTGCCGGGAGGCCAGGCCGAAGCCCATGCGTGGGAAGACCGCCGAAGACCAAGGATTGCTGGAGCTGCTCGACCCCGTGGCCGAGGCCGCTGGCTATGAGATCGTGCGCCTGCGCCTGATGGGCGGCGAGCACGCGCGGCGGCTGCAGATCATGGCCGAGCGCCCGTCCGACGGCGACATGAACGTCGAGGACTGCGCGCGGCTGTCGCGGGCCATTTCCGAGGTCATGGACGCCGCCGACCCGATCGCCGGCGAATATACGCTGGAGGTCTCGTCGCCCGGCGTCGATCGCCCGCTGACCCGGCTGAAGGATTTCGCGGTCTACGAGGGCTACGAGGCGCGCCTCGAGCTCGACCGCGTGGCCGAGGGCCGCAAGCGTTTCAAGGGCATGCTGGCCGGCGTCGAGGACGACGCCGTGGCCATCGACCTCGAGGGCGAGGAAGAGACCGCGATGATCCCGTTCGCCTGGATCGTCGAGGCCAAGCTGATCCTCACCGACCAACTGATGAAGCGGGGCGCCGACGTTCGCGCGGCCCGCCTGCTATCCGAACAACAACAGACTTCCGACTAAGAGGGACATCCCATGAGCCTGACCGGTATTTCGGCCAATCGGCTTGAGCTTCTCCAGATCGCCGACGCTGTCGCGCGCGAGAAGTCCATCGACCGCGAGATCGTCATCGAGGCGATCGAAGAGGCGATCCAGAAGGGCGCGCGCTCGCGCTACGGCGCCGAACACGACATCCGCGTGAAGATCGACCAGAAGACCGGCGAGACGCTGGTGAAGCGCTACGTGACCGTCGTCTCCGACGACGTGGTCTATGAGCCGACCATCAACGAAGAGGGCGAAGAGGTCCCGGCCGAAGAGCCCGTGGGCATCATCCGCCTCTCCGACGCCAAGCGGACCGACAAGGACGCCGTGGTGGGCAAGGTCTACGAAGAAGTCCTGCCGCCCTTCGAATTCGGCCGGGTGCAAACCCAGATGGCCCGCCAGGTGGTGACCGGGAAGGTCCGCGAGGCCGAGCGCGAGCGCCAGTACGAAGAGTTCAAGGACCGCGTGGGCGAGATCGTCAACGGCGTGGTCAAGCGCGTCGAGTACGGCAACATCGTCGTCGACCTGGGCCGCGGCGAAGGCATCGCGCGGCGCGACCAGTCGATCCCGCGCGAGAACTTCAACATCGGCGACCGCATCCGCTGCTACATCTACGACGTCCGCCGCGAGACCAAGGGCCCGCAGATCCTGCTCAGCCGCGCGCACGGCGGCTTCATGGCCAAGCTGTTCGCCCAGGAAGTGCCGGAGGTCTACGACGGGGTCATCGAGATCCGCGCCGTGGCCCGCGATCCGGGCAGCCGCGCCAAGATGGCCGTGGTCTCCAACGACAGCTCCATCGACCCGGTCGGCGCCTGCGTCGGCATGCGCGGTTCACGCGTGCAGGCGGTGGTGGCCGAGCTGCAGGGCGAGAAGATCGACATCATCCAGTGGAGCCCGGACGAGGCGACCTTCATCGTCAACGCCCTGGCGCCGGCGGAAGTCTCCAAGGTCGTCATGGACGAGGAGGACGAGCGCGTCGAAGTGGTGGTGCCCGACGAGCAACTGTCGCTGGCCATCGGCCGCCGCGGCCAGAACGTCCGCCTCGCCTCGCAGCTCACCGGCTGGCAGATCGACATCATGACCGAGAGCCAGGAGAGCGAGCGCCGTCAGCGCGAGTTCGCCGAGCGCACGGCCCTCTTCCAGGAAGCCCTGGATGTGGACGAGGTCATCGCCCAGCTGCTGGTCACCGAAGGCTTCGCGACCGTGGAAGACGTTGCGTATGTCGACGTCTCGGAGATCGCCTCGATCGAGGGCTTCGACGAAGACACCGGCGCCGAGATCCAGGCGCGGGCCACCGACTTCCTCGACAAGATCTCGGCCGAATACGACGCCAAACGCGTCGAACTGGGCGTCGAGGACGGCGTGCTGGAAATCGAAGGCGTCACCCTGCCGATGGCCGTCGCCCTGGGCGAGGGCGGCGTGAAGACCGTCGAAGACCTGGCCGACCTGGTCCCCGACGACCTGCGCGGCTGGTTCGAGACCAAGGACGGCCAGCGGGTCCGCGAGGCCGGCATCCTGGAAGCCTTCAGCCTGGAACCGGCCGACGCCGAGGCGCTCATCATGCGCGCCCGGGTGGCGATGGGCTGGGTGGAGGCTCCGCCGGAGCCCGAGTTCGAACCTGAAGCCGAAGCCGAGCCCAGCGAAGACTCCGAAGTCTTCGCCCAGGCCGAAGCCGAAGGCGAAGCCCGCGACGCCTGATTTCTGATATCCGCTCATCCCCGCGAACGCGGGGACCCAGGAGTTTTTGTGTTTCCGACGTCCAACCTCATCACAGCTGCAAAATCGCTCGCAGCGACGAAAAAAGCCTGGGTCCCCGCTTTTGCGGGGATGAGCGGGATGAGGTCGTGACTCGTGGAGCAGACCCCCGATAGCCCCAAGACCGGGACCCTGGCCCAGGCCAATCGCGAGCGCCGCGACATCGTCACCGGCGAGGTGATGGACGAGGCGCTGCTGATCCGTTTCGTCGCGGGTCCGGGCGGCGCTGTGGTTCCCGACCTGGCGCGCAAGCTGCCGGGCCGCGGCCTTTGGGTGGCCGCCGACCGTGCGTCGGTGGAGACGGCGGCGAAGAAGGGGCTCTTCTCCCGCGCCGCCAAGGCCAAGCTGCAGGCCGCGCCCGATCTCGCCGAACAGGTCGAATCCCTGCTGAAACGCCGGCTTTTGGCCGCCCTGGGCCTTGCGAAGCGCGGCGGCGACCTTACTTCGGGTTTCGAAAAGGTCTCCCAGGCGATCACTTCGGGAAAGTGCGCTTGGCTGATCGAAGCTTCGGACGGCGCCGCAGACGGTCGCCGCAAGCTTTGGGCCCAGACTCGCAAACAACCTCGGCCACCCGCCGTTTTCGGCGTCTTCAGCGCCGAGGAATTGGGTTTGGCCTTAGGGCTGGAGAATGTGATACACACCGCCTTCCTTGCGGGGCGAGCCGCCGATCGATGGGCGCAGGACGCGCACCGGTTGGCTGGGTTCAGTCCGCTCCTTCCTGAGAGTTGGCGCGAGGAGCCTTAGAGGCGAACGGGACATTGTCCCGCCGCTGCTGTTTCTGGATCAAGGAAGCAGCGAACAAAATTCGGAGCATCTCCGCGAGGGGTTGGTCTGGGTTGATATTTCGATCCTGTTTGGCCGGACCGCCGGCTGATGAGTAAAGCGAGCGCATGAGCGACGAGAACAACAACGGCCGTAACTCCGCCCCTCCCGGCGGACGCCAGCCCCTGACCCTGAAGCCCCGCGGGGCCGGATCGGTCAGCGCCGGCACGGTGAAGCAGAGCTTCAGCCACGGCCGTTCCAAGACGGTGGTCGTCGAGACCAAGCGCGCCCGGACGCATGCTGCGCCGGTCGGCAATCTCGCTGCGCCTTCGTCCGCCGAAAAGCGGGTGTTCGAACCGCGCCCGGCCGCCCCGCCGGCGCCGCGCCAGCCCGGCGCGCCGCACGACGGCCTCTCCGCCGAAGAACGCGCCTCGCGTCAGCGGGCGATCGAGCTCGCCCAGGAACGCCAGGCCGCCGAGGCCAAGGCCCGCGAGGAACGCGCCCGCGCCGAGGC
>JBOHKZ010000305.1:0-4771 GCA_050729355.1 Phenylobacterium sp.
TTCTTCAGCCGGTCGAACTGGGCCAGAACCGGGTGCGGCCCGCCATTGGCGCTGGTCTCGACGTACATCCGGCGGTCCAGATGCCGGACGCGCTCGTAGAGGCGCTCCGAACGGTCGAGCAGGATCAGCAGCTCGGAGGGCAGGTCCTCGACCGTCGCCTCGCCGCCCGCACGGCAGACGTCCTCGGCCGAGAGCCGATAGCGGTCCTCGCAGGCCGCGTCGGGGGCCATGTCGCCTTCACGGACCGCGCGCTGGACCAGCAGCCAGGAGGCCACCTGCATCAGGCGCGTGGTGAGACGCATGCTCTCCGAGGCGTAGGCGAGCGCCGCATTGCGGGACAGGAGCTTCGAAGACTGGCGTCCCGAACCGTCCAGATAGGACGCAGTCTCCTCCACGAGATCCATGCCTTCCTGGAAGGTGCGCTGGAACAGCTCCGAGCGCGCGAAGTCCTGGATGACATCGTCGCGCAGCGGTGCGGCGGAAGCTTCGTGAATATCCATCCGGTCGTCAGCCCTCTTCGCCGCCGTGAGACAGCCGCCCAATCGAACCTGGGGTGGTGCAACCCATGTGCCAATCGATCCGCTGCATACTGAACCTATGAGCCCGACGAAAATAGGGCATCCGCCGCCGCACGTCCCTGACGCTTGCGATCGATCTGCGCCTGCACGCGGGCGATTTCCGATTGCAGCACGTCGATCCGCTCTTCGAGCTCGGCGACGCCGAACAGTTCCAAGTCCTCGCGGACCGCCTCGATGAGACGTTGGCCGCGGCCGATGCGAACCTCTGCGGGTTCCTCCATGACGAGCCTCCCTTTCCGCACCCCCAGTAGGGCGCTATCCAACCCCTCCAGGCGCCGAAGCGCAAGTTTGCGAGGAAACTGTCCCCATGACCCACAGCATGAAGGCCGTCGTCATCGAGGGCGGCAGAGGTCCCGCCGAGGCGCTGCGCATCGCCGAAATCCCCCGGCCGGAGCCGAAGCCGGGCGAGATCCTGATCAAGGTCCACGCGGCCGGGATCAACCGTCCGGACATCATCCAACGCCTGGGCGCCTATCCGCCGCCGCCCGGCGCGCCCGACACCATGGGGCTGGAGGTCGCCGGCGAAGTCGTCGAGGCGGCCGGCCGGTGGAAGGTGGGCGACAGGGTCTGCGCGCTCTTGGGCGGCGGCGGCTACGCCGAATACGCCGTCTGCGACGCGCGCCACGCGCTGCCGATCCCCAAGGGCCTGGATTTCGTCGCCGCAGCGGCCCTGCCGGAGACCGTTTTCACCGTCTATGCCAACGTTTTCGAGCATGGCGCGCTCAAGGCCGGCGAGACCTTGATGGTGCACGGCGCCACCTCGGGCATCGGCACGATCGCCATCCAGATGGGCAAGGCGGCCGGGGCCAAGGTGATCGCCACCGCGCGCGGTGCGGCGAAGGCCGCCGTCGCCAAGAGCCTGGGCGCCGACGTGGCGATCGACACCACCGCCGAGGACTTCGCCGAGGTCGCCAAGCGCGAAGGCGGCTGCGACGTGATCCTCGACATGGTCGGGGGCGACTATTTCGCCAAGGACCTGGATGCGCTGAAAACCGGCGGCCGCATCGTCTTCATCGCCAGCCAGGGTGGCTCAGAAGTCGCACTGCAAATCTTCCGCGTCATGCAGAAGCGGGCGGTCATCACCGGTTCGACGCTCCGGCCGCGCGACGCCGATGAGAAAGCCAGGCTGGCCGCGGCGGTCGAACGCGTCGTCTGGCCGTGGGTCGAGGGCGGCAAGGTGCGCGCCCAGCTTGACCGGACTTTCCCCCTCGCCGAGACGGCCCAGGCGCACGCCCACCTGGAAACTGACACTCATGTCGGAAAAATTGTGCTGATTACTGTATAGTTTGAAGAACGGCGTTATGTGATCGGCAGTCAGCGGTGTCTAAATTAAGGCAACGAACAACGATCGCCCAATAATTGGCTTGCCTGGTAAAGAGCGTTGATCTTTGACAAGCTCTACGGCACCTTAAAAAGAAAAAACGCCGACTAGGTAACAAAGGCCCAGCAGGGCCGATCTCTGGGGAGATGATATGAAAAACAAGGTTCGCCTTTTGGCGTCCAGCGCCGTGGCTATGTCCATGTTCGCGGGTATCGCCCACGCCCAAGCCACCAACACAATCGAAGAACTGGTCGTCACCGCCGAAAAGCGGGAACAGAGCCTTCAGGACGTCCCCGTCGCCATCTCGGCCTATACGTCCGAGCGGCGGGACCTGGTCGGGATCAATTCCGTCCAGGACATGACCAACTTCACGCCGGGTCTGACCTACAACAACTCCGGCGACCGGATCAGCCTTCGCGGTATCGGCCGGGTCTCGAACGTGCAGGCCGCCGACGGCGCCGTCGCCATCTATTCCGACGGCGTGTTCACGTCCTCGACGTTCGAAGCCTCGAAGCAGCCGCTGTTCATCGATCGGGTGGAAGTGCTGCGCGGCCCGCAGGGCACGCTCTACGGCCGCAATTCCATCGGCGGCGCGATCAACGTCCTGTCCAAGCGCCCGTCGGACCAGTTCGGCGGCGAAGTGCGCGCCACCTACGGCAACTACAACTACAGCGTCCTGCAGGGGACCATCACCGGTCCGCTGGCCGACGGCCTGGATTTCCGCATCAACGCCAGCCGTGAAGGCCAGACCAAGGGCTACTACGACAACACGGTCCCGGGCATGGCGGACGCCGGCAACGTGATCAAGCAGTACTACCTGGAAGGCCAGCTCTCGGCGAAATTCGGCGAGCACGCCGAAGGCTGGATCAAGCTCTCGAGCTTCAGCTGGGACAACGGCAGCGGCGGCCTCGGCGGCCGGGCGAGCTACACGCCCTCGCCGTACAACAGCACCCAGGAAAACAGCACCAACTTCTACCTGAACCAAGGCTTCGGCTGCTCGGGCTTCCCCACCAACGTCATCAACAATTCAAGCACCGGCTGCGTGAACCCGGCGATCAATGACGCCCACAAGTTCGCGACCAACACCAAGGAGACGGTGAGCCTCGACGACACCTACGTGCTCGCCGGGGAATACACCTATCACTTCGACAATTTCGACGTGAAGTACATCGGCGGCGCCACCAACTACCACTACACCCTGGTGGCCGATAACGACGGCGGCCCGGTTTCGCAGTACACGATCCCGCTGACCGCCGGAGCGACTTGCTCGCCCGCCCTTGTCGCAGCCCGCGTCTGCGGTCCGCTGACCATCAATCCGACCGCCGTCACCACCTACCAGGAAGACAAGTCCTGGATGAGCCACGAGATCAACTTCTCGTCCAGCGGCGACGGGCCGGTGCAATGGCTGGCCGGCGCGTACTACTACCGTGAGCATTACCGCCAGCCGGTCTCGGTGCAACTCCCGGGACAGCCGCAGTTCGCCAGCCCGATCAACGCGATCCCCGGCCTGGCCGCCGCGGCCAACCCCAACCTCTACTGGTATGACACCCGTCCGGAATTCCGGGACGAGTCCTACGCCGGGTTTGGCCAGGTCGACTGGAAGTTCGCCGAGAACTTCAAGCTGACGGTCGGCCTGCGCTACTCCCACGACCACAAGTGGGGCCAGGAAGAAGCTCGCTTGGTCTGCTTCGCCCTCATCGGCTGCGGCACCAACCCGGAAAGCCTCGGCACGTTCACGCCCGCCGTCGACATCACCCGCGTGGCGATCGGCACCGGGGTCGACCCTGTCACCGGCAAGCTGCTGGAGGGCGTCAAGGCCGCTACGGTCTATGACCCGGCGACGGGCCTGGGCAAGCGCCTGCTGGACGCCAACTGGTCGGCGACGACCGGCACTGCGGGTCTCGAGTGGACGCCGGACACCGACACCCTGGCCTATGCGAAGTACAGCCGCGGCTACAAGGCTGGCGGCTTCAACTCCGGCATCACCTCGCCGGTCGTGACCAACCCCTTCACCGACGCCGAACACAACGACGCGTTCGAAATCGGCCTGAAGAAGGACTTCGGCCGCACCCTGCAGGTGAACCTCGCGGCCTTCTACTACAACTACAAAGGCTTCCAGGCGCCGGTCACGACCATCCCGACCAGCGGCGGCATCGCGACGGCCCAGACGGTGTTCTTCAACATCCCGAAGGCGATCTCGAAGGGCTTCGAAGCCGAAGTGAACTGGGCGCCGATCGACGGTCTGCGCCTGAACGCCAGCTACTCCTATGTCGACGCCTACATCGACGACGCCAGCGGCCTGGTCGATCCGACCGATCCGACGGCCATCAACCCGGACGCCAAGCCGATCGGTACCCTTACGCCATGTAACGTGCTGGCCAGCCCGGCGGTCGCCAACTGCGACATCTACAGCGGCAATCTCCAGCGTGGTCAGAACCTGAAGGGCGACGCCCTTCCGCAGGCCGCGAAGAACAAGGTCGCGCTCAACGCGGTCTACACCTGGACGATGGACGCCGGCAGCCTGTCGCCGTCGATCAGCTACTTCTGGCGCGACAGCCAGTACGGCTCGATCTTCCAGCGGTCGTACAACAAGTCCCCGTCCTGGGATCAGGTCGACCTGCGCCTGACCTGGAAGGACAAGGACAACCGCTACACGCTGATCGGCTACGCCAAGAACATCTTCAACGACCTTGGCTATTACGAGGGCAACACCTCGTCGCGCACCGTCGGTCGTCTGGCGAGCGGCTTCCCTGTGACCCAGGGGATCGCCTCCACCTACTACCTGACCCCGCCGCGCACCTACGGCGTGGAGCTGCAGTACCGCTTCTAGGCATTTCGGTACGCCGAAATGGGAGGGCGCGCTCGCAAGGGC
>JBOHKZ010000306.1:0-2124 GCA_050729355.1 Phenylobacterium sp.
CGCTATGGCGCCGCGCCGCGAACAGTCGGGCGTAGAGACCACCGGCTGAATGGCCGACGATGACGAACGGCCCGCGTTCTCCAGCCCTGCGCAGGGCGGCGTCGAGGTCGCGGGCGATGGCCGCCCCGTCGCGCGGCGATGGCCCTGGGTCGCTGAACCCGTAACCCGCGCGGTCATAGCTGCAGACGCGCGTAGTCCGCGCCACGATCGGCTGCGCCTGCCCCCAGGCAAACGCCCCCGCGCCAAATCCGGATTCGAGCAGCACGGTCGGCGCGCCCCGCCCGCTACAGACGAGGTTGATCGCCCGCCCGTCAGCGAGCCGAACCAGCCGGCCAGGTTGGGAATAGGGGTCCGCCGCGGCCCCCTGCCCCACCGAACCGATCGCCGTCGCCAGTGCAGCCGCGGCGAGCACCTGCCATGGCCGGGCAAGCCCTGCGGGCCGCGAACTTTCGGCAGGCGGGCTAGCCGGTTTCAATGCGCCTCCTGGGTTCTTGGTCCGAGCCGCTCATAGGAATCGTGATCTACCGTTGAGTGAATACCGTTCGATTGCAACGTTGCGCGCGGCATGGATCGTGCATAGGAAATCACAGCTTTGAGCGTTGGGGAGAACGATCTTGGAAACGGTTTACGACTGGATCACCGTCGCGATCTTCGGCGGGCTTGTCGTCCTGTTCCTGCAACGCTCAATGGCGGAAGCTGAACCGCAGGACACGATCCTCCACTACCTGCCGCCGGCGGTTGGCTGCGCCTTGGCCAACTATGTGGGCAACCACGGCCAGGGCCCCCTGTCGGCCGTGATCGTGGTCGCCGTGCTGGCCTATATCGTCCTGGTGCTGAAGCCGTTCGGCGGCCTGAAGTTCTAAACCGCGGTCAGACGCGGTGGCAGAACATGTCGCCGTATTCGCCCTCTTCGACAGAGTAGGCGTCCAGCCAGGCGCGCGCCTCCTCGAGGCTCATCCATTCCGGCGTCACGAAGCGGTACTCGCGGCCGATGATGGGGCGGAACCGATAGTTCAGCGCGCCCATGTGCTCCAGGCAGATGCGCGACGGGCCCTTGCGGCGCGCGCCGAACTCGAAGCTGAGGTTGCGCGGCCTGAAGGTCATGCCCCGCAGCACGTTGATCTCGAACCCTTCGACGTCGATCTTGACGAACTCCGGCTCGCCGAATTCCTTCGCTAGCAGGCCTAGAGTCGTGACCGGCACCGTCAGGGTGTGGGTCCAGCTGACGTCCTTGTAGTCGGGCGACTCCTCGATCCAGTCGACGTGGCGATCCACCATCGTGCTGAACCCGGGCTTGCTGCAGACGTTCAGGGTCGCCTCGCCCGGCTCCTCGCCGATCGCCACGAACATGGGATGGATGTCATTGGTCCGCGCCAGGGCGGTCAGCCGGGTCGAGTAGGCCGTGTTCGGCTCGATGGCGATGACGCGGCCGCCCTCCCCGGCGAAGATCTCGGAGTATTCGCCCTGGTTGGCGCCGACGTCGAACACCCGAGACCCGGCCTGGAAGAACTGGCTGTAGAACGCGCCCATCCGAGCCTTGTGGGCCTCCGCGCCGCGATTGAACACGGCCCGGTAGGCCGATCGCGCCACCGGATAGAGCGGCGTCTTCATGATCGCGGTCTTCAGCATTTGGCCCCCAAACTCCTTCAGCCCGGCGTCCGCCCGGAATGTCTACAGCGCCGCACTGACGACACCAAGATCGAACAACCTTGGGGCGCCAGTAACCAACACTTCGTCAAGATGCGCAGCGTAAAGGATGAGGTGTCGGCTTAAATTCTGCTGGCGCACGCGCGTCCGCCTCGGATGGCCCGCTGCACGAATTGACTAGGGGGACGCCATGCCAGAGATCGCCACATCGTCCCGCCCCGCAGCGATCGCCGAGATCTACCGCGACAAACCGAGCGGTTATTTCGGAAGTTCGCGGCCGGACATCGTCGATCTCCTGCAGACCGGACCGCAAAGCGCGATCCTGGAGCTTGGCTGCGGCGCCGGAGGCACCGGCCGCGCCGCGATGGCCGCGGGCAAGGCGGGGCACTATGTCGGGATCGAACTCGACGAACGGGCCGCGGCGATCGCCTCGCAGCACCTCAGCGAAGTGCTGGTGGGCGACGTTACGGACAGAGA
>JBOHKZ010000307.1:0-6430 GCA_050729355.1 Phenylobacterium sp.
CGCTCTGAGCCAGGATCAAACTCTCAGGTTGAGTTGAGCACTGACTTATAGCTTACCCAGTTCCGAAGAACTGGTTGGCATATAGTCTGCGTAT
Organism: Phenylobacterium sp.; assembly: GCA_050729355.1. GTDB lineage: Bacteria > Pseudomonadota > Alphaproteobacteria > Caulobacterales > Caulobacteraceae > Phenylobacterium. The sequence goes on from JBOHKZ010000307.1 coordinate 95, forward strand.
TTCTTGACGAGTTCCCATTCACATCGATGCCTAACGGCCGAAGCCATCAGGTATTGATATTCATGGTATTGTCTTCAAGAGACCGCAAGTTCGTCAGTGTCGAGATTGTCTGGTTAGGACAATCGCCAGGACACCGCCGCCTGCGTTTCTCTTTCCAATTCAACGATGTCAAAGACCGTGACTGCCTTTCGGCGGCCCCACTGTTTAGCGCCGGTGGTCGGCGGAGGCGGCTATCTAGTGGCCGGCCTCTTTCGTGTCAATCGGTCCTTTCGGACTTTTTTGCGCCCCCTGGTTACCCAGGAATTTGGCCGCAAAAATCGCCATGGGCCGCCGAGGGGCTTCCCTCATGTGTCCGTAGCGATTCGACTGAGGCTCGGGAAAATACCCAGTTCGAAACTTAAAGCAAGAGGTTTGTAGCCGCTTGCCGTTCGCTTCGAGCTTGGCGCCCGTCCCGAGCGGGAGGCGGCTATCTAGTGGCCGCCCGGTTGCTCGTCAACTGATCCTTTCGGTCTTTCCCGCCGCCCGCCGGATCAACCGGGTTCTGACGAAGAAGAACCGCTTCCGAGATGCTAGGGCGGCGAACCGTCCCGGCAAGTGGTCTGCGGTCTCAGTAGAGGCTTGTGGCTGAGCTTTTCCTTAGCTTCTTCAGAGGTTTATGGCCTCGCCGGACGCTTCGGATCGGCCCGGCCCCAAGCCGGAGGCGGCTATCTATTGGGGGACCCCTCCCCTGTCAACAGCGCCTTTCACAAAGCTGGGAAGAATCTCGCAAATCGCGGTGTGACATGCTGTCCGGACCGGCCGGCCGGGGGTCTTCGCCTTGCGCGATGTCCGCGCCGTCGTAAGAAGAATAGGCAAGGGAGACGCAATGCTTTCGCAGAAGGCCCGTTACGCGCTGCGGGCGCTGGTGGAACTGGCGCGCGCGGATGGCGCCCAGCTCACCTCTGGCGAGCTTGCCCTGCGCGCCGACGCGCCGCGCAAGTTCCTCGAGGCGATCCTGCTGGAGCTCTCCCGCAACCAGGTGGTGACCAGCCGGCGCGGCAAGTTCGGCGGCTACACCCTCGGCCGCCCCGCCGATGAGATCAGCTTCGCTGAGGTGATCCGCGTACTCGACGGCCCACTGGCGCTCGCGCCCTGCGTCAGCCCGCGCCTCGGCTTCCGGAAGTGCGACGATTGCCCCGACCTGCACGCCTGTTCCTTGAGAGAGGCGTTGCTGCGGGCGAGGGACGCCACTGCGGACGTGCTGGAAGCCTACAGCCTTGCGGACGCAGCCGCCTCGGGATCGGACGCCGCGGTTCAACTCGCCGCTATATAGGCCTTCAGTCCATCCGCCTCGGCTTCGACCTCGGAGATCTTCCACTTCACCAGGTCGCCGATCGAGACGATGCCCACCAGCCGCTTATCCTTGCAGACCGGCAGGTGGCGGATTCGGCGGTCGGTCATGCGGCCCAACAGCGAGTCGACGGTTTCCCCGGGATCGGCGAACAGCACGTCGGCGGTCATGCAGCTGGAGATCGGCTGCTTCAGCGCGCTCGCGCCGGTTTCGGCGAACGCCCTGACGATATCGCGCTCCGAAACGATGCCCACGACCTGCTCGGCCTGGAGCACGACCAGCGCGCCCACGCGCCTGGAATTCAGCAACGCCGTCACCGCGGCGACGGTTTCCGAGGGGCCTACCGTGAAGACCGTATCGCCCTTCGACCTGAGGATTTGCGAGACAAGCATCAGGGGCTCCCTGGTTCTCTTTACTCTTTAGAGAACACCGTCGCGTGGAACGAAGTTTCCTTCAACGCACGCAAGCGTGAGCTTGTCGCTGGTCAATGCGGCGGGAGCGCGTGGTCCGTCGGAGCCAGTCTGGCGAAGGGGCCGATCAGCAGGACGCCCATGAGGAAGCCCGTCAGGTGGGCTTCCCACGCGACCCCGGCGCCTCCGGTCCCCGGGAGGAAGCTGCCGCCCACCGCCGCAATGATCAGGTTCACCGCCAGCCAGCCGCCGCCCATTCCCAGCACGGCCCTGGAGAACATCGAGCCGGGCCGTCCGCCGCCCCCGATCAGCCGCGCCGCACCGCCCATCAGGCCAGAGACCGCCACGGAGGCGCCGACCACCAGGCCGTTGCCGCCCCAATGGATCAGGCCGTAGAGCAGGTAACCCAGCACGCCGGTCAGGATATAGAAGGCGAAGAACAGCAGCCCGCCCAACGCCTTCGGCCCGAACAACCGGGCAAGCGGCGTCGAAAACGCCAGGGCGAACGCGCCGTTCATCATCGCGTGCGCCCAGTTGCCGTGCAGGAAGTTGGCGGTGATCAGCGTCGGCCAGCGCTGCGCCGTCAGGTTGGCCGGCGAAAAGGCGTAGGCCTCGACGATCGCGTCGGCGGGAAACAGCGTCTGCACCGCATAGCCGCCGACGATCAAGACCACGACGGCGACTGCCTGCCACGGCGCGTTGAACGCGGGCTCGTGGACCGGCCGCTGCTCGTCAGGCTGTGGCGGCGCTGGGTCGCCTGACCAGGGAGACGGCGGCGATTCTTCGAAGTAGGAGTTGGTCATAGCCCCCCATTTAGGCGTTTTGCGGCGACGGTGCGACTACCCCCGCCGCCTTCTCGCCTTGTCCCCGCCATCTAGCTTGGCGATGGTGCCGTTCCTTCGGAGCCTAGACCTCAAAGATGACCGCTTCCCTGCGCGCGGGCGCAGCCCTCGCCGCCGTACTCTCGCTCGCCGCAGGCAGCGCGGCCCAGGCCATCGAGCTTCCGCATCTTCCCAAATTCGGCGCCGGCGGGCAGCCTGCGAAACCCAGTCCCGGCAAGTGGCCTCAGGAATCCTCCGACGTGAAGGCCGACCCGGACATCCGCTTCGGCGCGCTCCCCAATGGAATGCGCTACGCCATCCGCCGCCAGACCATCCCCGCCGGGCAGGCCGCCGTCCGGCTGTGGTTCGACGCCGGCGCGCTCGACGAGACCGACGCCCAGCAGGGCCTGGCGCACTTCCTTGAACACATGGCCTTCAACGGCTCCAAGGCCGTGCCCGAGGGCGACATGGTCAAGATCCTGGAGCGGCTGGGCCTGGCGTTCGGCGCCGACACCAACGCCTCCACCGGGTTCGACGAGACGATTTACAAGCTGGACCTGCCGAAGACCGACGACGAGACTGTCGACACCGCGCTCATGCTGCTGCGCGAGGCGGCCGGCAACCTGACCCTCGACCCGGCCGCCGTCGACCGCGAGCGCGGCGTCGTGCTGTCGGAAGAACGCGCCAGCGACACGCCCTCTACCCGGGTCTTCAAGGCCAGCCTGGAGTTCCAGTTGCGCGGCCAGCGCATGCCCACGCGCTACCCCATCGGCAAGGTCGACGTGCTGCAGCACGCGCCTGCGTCGCAGATCGCCGACTTCTACCGCCGCTTCTACCGTCCCGAGCGCGCCGTCCTGGTGGTCGCCGGCGACTTCGATCCGGCCGCCATGGAAGCCAAGATCCGCACCCGCTTCGGCGACTGGAAGGCCGAGGGGCCCGCCGGCGTCGATCCGGACCTTGGCAAGGTGCTGCCGCGCAAGACCGAGGCGAAGCTGATCGTGGAGCCCGGCACCCGGCTCAACATGCAGATCACCTGGGTCCGGCCGCCTGATCTCAGCCGCGACTCCGAGGCCAAGCGCCGCGAGGAGCTGATCGAGCAGCTCGGCTTCACCGTCCTCAACCGCCGCCTCCAGGCCCTCGCCCGCTCCCCCCAGCCGCCGTTCATCGCCGCTGTCGCCTTCAAGGCCGAGCAAGGCAAGTCGGCCGAGGTCACGACCCTGAGCGTTCCCGCCGATGCCGACCGCTGGCGTGAGGCCCTGGCGGCCATCGACCAGGAGCAACGCCGCGCGGTCCAGTATGGCGTGCGCCAGGACGAGCTCGACCGCGAGATCGAGGAAGCCCGCGCCAGCATGCGCCAGGCCGTGGCCGGCGCGGCCACCCGACGCCCGGCGGACCTGGCCAACGAGATCATCGGGACGCTCGGCGACGATGAGGTGGTCACCAGCCCCGCCGAGGACTCGGCCCAGTTCGAGGCGACCGTCAAAGGCCTGAAGGCCGACACCGTCTCCGCCGCGCTCCGGAGCGCCTTCAAGGGCGAAGGCCCGCTGATCTTCATGGCCTCGCCGAAGCCGGTGCCGGGCGGCGAGCAGGCGATTCTCTCCGAATACGCCGCCGCCCAGAAGGCGCCGGTGGGCGCGCCCGCGGCGTCGCGCCAGATCGCCTGGCCCTACGAAAGCTTCGGAACGCCCGGCAAGGTCGTCGAGACCAAGGACGTCACCGACCTCGACACCGTCTTCGTGCGCTTCGAAAACGGCGTGCGCCTGACCATCAAGCCGACCAAGTTCCGCGACGACGAGGTGCTGGTCCGCGTCAACATCGGCGACGGCCTCGAGGGCATGCCCAAGGACCGCCAGAGCCTGGCTTGGTTCGGCAACTCGTTCATCGAGGGCGGACTGAAGCAGATCACCAACGAAGAGACCGAACAGGTGCTGGCCTCGAAGGTCTACGGGGCCCGCTTCGGAATCGGCGACGACGCCTTCGTGCTCTCCGGGTCCACCCGCACCGGCGACCTTTCCACCGAGTTGCAGGTGCTCACGGCCTACGTCGTCGAGCCGGGTTGGCGTACCGAGGCCTTCGAGCGTCAGAAGGGCGCGGGCAAAACGATCCACGATCAGGCGGAGTCCACCGACCAGGGCGTCATGGGCATTTCGCTCCCCGGCTTACTGCACTCGGGCGACCGCCGTTTCACCTTCCCGAGCCGCGAGGAGATCGCCAAGGCGCAGCCCGCCGACCTCAAGGCCCAGATCGGCCCGCACCTCGCCAGCGATCCCATCGAGGTGGTGATCGTAGGCGACATCACCGTCGAGAAGGCCACCGACGCGGTCGCCAGGACCTTCGGCGCCTTGCCCGCCCGCAACCCCGAGCAGCCGGTGGCGGCCAGCCAGAAGCAGATCGCCTTCCCTGCCCCGACGCCGCGCCCGGTCGTGCTGACCCACAAGGGGCGCGCCGATCAGTCTATGGGCTATGTCGCCTGGCCCACCACCGACTTCTGGGCCAATCCGCAGCGGGCGCGCGACACCGCTGTGATGGGCGAGGTCATGGAGCTGCGCCTGACCGACCAGCTGCGCGAGGCGCAGGGCGCGACCTACTCGCCCTCGGTCACCTACAATCACAGCCTCACCTGGACCGGTTGGGGCTACCTGTCCGCCAGCGTCGAGGTCCCTGTGGCCAAGCTGGACGACGTCATGCGCGACATCGACAAGATCGCCGCCGATCTGAAGGCCAAGGAGCCGACGCCGGACGAGCTGGCCCGCGCCAAGAAACCCCGTCTCGACCAGCTCGAGCGGGCCCGGCTCACCAACCAGTACTGGTTGAACGAGCTCTCCAACGCCCAGATCGACCCGCGCAAGCTGGACTTCATCCGCCAGATCATCCCCGGCACCGAGCGCGTCACCGCCGCCGACGTCCAGCGCGCCGCCGAGACCTGGCTGGACCCCAGCAAGGCCTTCAAGATCGTCGTGAAGCCGAAGTAGGGGAAATAGGGGACCTAGAAGCGGAGCTGCGCCGCCATGGTCCCGCCGCGGTCGAATACCTGCAGCTCTACCGGTTCGCCGCATCGCGCCGCGGCGAGCGCCAGCCGGCGCGCCGCTACTTCGGCGCGCGCACCGGACCGGAAAAACGTCGGCTCGCCCAGGCCCGACAACTGCCAACCGAGGCTTCCGGCAGAAACTTTAAAGATACGCACCCGACCTTTCCTCCCAAGGACGCCCTTGCGGGCTCGGATATGGGCGCAGGATGCAGGTGCGGCCGTTTGACGTCTGTCCAACCCTATACAGAACGACGTTTTTTCTAGGCTGAGCGCACCGCGCCGACCGCCGCCGACGCCGCCAGCGGGCGCTCGCCCCACAGCTGCTGGTCGCGCCGCATGGCCTCGTAGCACTCGCAGGCATGCCCGCTCAGCACCTTGCGATCGACGATCGTTACCCGCGAGCGCCCCAGGGCCACCGCTCCGACCGCCTGCAGCGCCCGCAGCGTCGGGTTCACCGACGTCCGCTGCACGCCCAGCATCTTGGCGAAGACGTCCTGCGAGAGCGCGATCTCGTCGCCTTCCAGCACGTCCGAGCAGGTCAGCAGCCAGCGGCTCAACCGCTGCTCCACCGTATGGCAGGCGTTGCATGCGCCGTTGCGGATCGCCGTGCACAGCTTCCGCGCCATATACTGTTCGACGATCTCCTGGATGCGCGGCGAGGCGCTGCACGCCTCGATCAGCCGCCGGGCCTCCAGCCGCGAGGCCTGGGCCTCGACGTGGCAGACGTCGCGCGTCACCGCCCAGCGC
>JBOHKZ010000308.1:0-8054 GCA_050729355.1 Phenylobacterium sp.
GCCCGCGCCAGCGTGACGATGGCCGAGTGCGCCGCCCTGGCTTCGGGCGCCGCCAAGATCGCGGCGGAGTAGGGGATGGCCGACCTCACCACCTTCTGGGCGACGCCGCTGGGCTGGTCGCTGCTGACCTTCGGCCAGATCCTGCTGGTCACCGTGGTCCTGCTGCTGACCGTCGCCTTCATGATCTACGGCGACCGCAAGGTCTTCGCCGGCGTGCAGATGCGAAAGGGCCCCAATGTGGTCGGCCCCTTCGGCCTGCTGCAATCCTTCGCCGACCTCGGCAAGTTCCTGGTCAAGGAGCTGATCGTCCCGGCCGGCGCGGACAAGATCGTCTTCCTGCTGGCCCCGCTGATCAGCGTCACCCTGGCCATCGGGTCGTGGGCTGCGATCCCGTTCGGCCCCGGCTGGGTGGTCGCCGACATCAACGTCGGCGTGCTCTACCTGTTCGCCGTCTCGTCCATGGGCGTCTACGGCATCATCATGGGCGGCTGGGCTTCGAACTCGAAATACCCGTTCCTCGGCGCGCTGCGCTCGGCGGCGCAGATGGTCAGCTACGAAGTTTCCATCGGCTTCGTGATCGTCACGGTGATCCTGCTCTCCGGATCCATGAGCCTGCCGAAGATCGTCGAGCTGCAGGCCGGCGGCTTCTGGAACTGGAACATCTTCGGCGGCGGGCTCAAGAACCTGCCGCTGGCGCTCGTCATGATCCCGATGGGGGTGATCTTCTTCATCTCGGGTCTCGCCGAAACCAACCGTCCGCCCTTCGACCTGCCCGAGGCCGAGTCCGAGCTCGTGGCCGGCTACGCGGTGGAATACGGCTCGACGCCCTACCTGCTGTTCTACCTCGCCGAGATGTCCAACATCCTCCTGATGTCGGGCCTGATGGCGGTGCTGTTCCTCGGCGGCTGGCAGCCCCCGATCGACCTGCCGTTCACCCATACCTGGGCGCCGACGCTCTTCAGCTTCTACTGCTTCCTATGGCTCGTGCTGAAGACGGCCTTCGTGCTCTTCATGAACGCCATGGTCCGGGCGGTCGTGCCCCGCTATCGCTACGACCAGCTGATGCGCCTGGGTTGGAAGGTCTTCCTGCCGACCTCGCTCGTGGCCGTGGCGCTCGTCGCCGGCTGGCGGGTCTACACATGAAGACGCTCGCCATGATCCTGGCCTTTGGACTCGCGGCCTGCGCCACCGAGCGTGAGGGCGGCATCGCGAACTACGACGCTCTCAAGCAGGCGCAGGAGAAGTGCGCGGCCCAGGGCGGGAAGTTGACGCTCAACGACGGCGGCAATTCCGAATGGCTCCAAGACTATTCCTGCAAGGGTAAGTGAGATGTTCCAACGGATCGGACAGGCCCTGAGGGGCGCGGCCCTGATGGACTTCATCGGCGCCCTGGGTCTTGGCATGCAGTACATGGTCCGCCCCAAGGCGACCGTGATCTATCCCAACGAGCGCAACCCGCAGAGCCCGCGGTTCCGCGGCGAGCACGCCCTACGCCGCTATCCGAACGGCGAGGAACGCTGCATCGCCTGCAAGCTCTGCGAGGCCATCTGCCCGGCGCAGGCGATCACCATCGAGGCCGAGCCGCGCGAAGACGGCAGCCGGCGCACGACCCGCTACGACATCGACATGGTCAAATGTATCTACTGCGGCCTCTGCCAGGAGGCCTGCCCCGTGGACGCCATCGTCGAGGGCCCGAACCTGGAATACGCCGTGGAGACCCGCGAGGAGCTCTACTACGACAAGGCGAAGCTGCTCGATAACGGCGACCGCTGGGAGCGGGAGATCGCGAAGAATCTGGAACTCGACGCCCCCTATCGCTAAGAGACGGGCGCGATTCCAAGCACTGCAAAACGGACGTCATCGGGGTCTTCGGGCCGCGCGGCGAAACTGAAGATTTCGAGGGGTTGAGAAGAGCCGGATGGCCCTGCAGGCGATCGCATTCTACCTGATGGCGGCGGTGACGCTTGCGTCAGGGATAGCCGTGGTTTCGGCGAAGAATCCCGTGCACTCGGTGCTCTTCCTGATCGCGGCCTTTTTCTCGGCGGCGGGGCTCTTCGTGCTGCTCGGCGCCGAGTTCCTGGCCATGCTGCTGGTCGTCGTCTACGTCGGCGCCGTCGCGGTGTTGTTCCTCTTCGTCGTGATGATGCTGGACGTCGACTTCACCCAGCTGCGTCAGGGCTTCGCGCGCTACATGCCGTTGGGCGGGCTGATCGCCGGCGGCCTGGCGATCGAGATGGTGGTTGTGTCCTACACCGTGGCCAGCCGGGGCGCGGCGCGGCTGAGCGAGACCCCGATGCCCCAAGGTTCGGGCGCGGCGGCCAACGTCACCAACGCCCAGGCGATCGGCCAGGTGCTCTATACGAACTACGTCTACTTCTTCCAGGCGGCCGGCATGGTGCTGCTGGTGGCGATGATCGGGGCCATCGTGCTGACCCTTCGCCACAAGCCAGGGGTTCGCCGCCAGGTCATCATGGATCAGGTGCTGCGGACGCCCGCGACCGGCATGCGCATGGTTTCCCCCAAGCCCGGCGAAGGGATCGACGCATGATGGCCATCGGCCTTGCCCACTACCTGGCGGTCGCCGCGATCCTGTTCACCATCGGGGTCTTCGGCATCTTCGTGAACCGCAAGAACATCATCGTCATCCTGATGTCGATCGAGCTGATCCTGCTCGCCGTGAACATCAACCTGGTGGCCTTCTCGGTCTATCTGGGGAACGTCACGGGCCAGATTTTCGCAATGTTCGTGCTGACCGTCGCCGCCGCGGAGGCCGCTGTCGGCCTTGCGATCCTGGTGACCTTCTTCCGTAACCGCGGCGACATCGCCGTGGACGACGCTTCGATGATGAAGGGCTGAGGAATGGACCCCAAGCTCCTTGTCACCGTCATCCTGTTCGGGCCGTTGCTTGGCGCGGCCCTGGCGGGACTGTTCGGCCGCAAGCTCGGCGACACCGTCTCGATGTCCGTGACGACCGGATTCCTGCTGCTGTCCGCCGTTCTCTCCTGGATCGTCTTCTCCCAGTGGACCTGGGGCGGCCTTGAGCCGTTCACCCTGACCTACGCACCGTTCATCCACGTCGGGAATTTCATCTCCAACTGGGGCTTCCGGCTGGACGGCCTGTCGGCGGTGATGCTGGTGGTCGTGACGACGGTGTCCTCGTTGGTCCACGTCTATTCGTGGGGCTACATGGCCGAGGACGGGTCGAAGCCCAGGTTCTTCGCCTACCTGTCGCTCTTCACCTTCGCCATGCTGGCGCTGATCAGCGCCGCCGACTTCATGCAGCTGTTCTTCGGCTGGGAAGGCGTGGGCCTGGCGAGCTACCTGCTGATCGGCTTCTGGTACCACAAGCCCACCGCCAACGCCGCGGCGATCAAGGCCTTCGTGGTCAACCGGATCGGCGACTTCGGCTTCGCGCTCGGCATCATGACGGTCTTCTGGTCGCTGGGGACCATCCAGTTCGCCAACATCTTCCCACTCGTCGCGGCGCACGCCGACGACGTCTGGCGTTTCATAGGCCACGACTTCCGGCTGATGGACCTCGCGTGCACGCTGCTGTTCGTGGGCGCCATGGGCAAGTCGGCGCAGTTCTTCCTGCACACCTGGCTGCCTGACGCCATGGAAGGCCCGACCCCGGTCTCGGCCCTGATCCATGCGGCCACGATGGTGACCGCGGGCGTCTACATGGTCTGCCTGCTCTCGCCGATGTTCGAGTACGCGCCATTCGCCAAGCACGTGGTGGTGCTGATCGGCGCCATTACCGCGCTCTTCGCCGCGACGGTCGGCCTGGTGCAGAACGACATCAAGCGGGTCATCGCCTATTCGACCTGCTCGCAACTCGGCTACATGTTCATGGCCGCGGGCGACGGGGCCTATCAGTCCTCGATGTTCCACCTCTTCACGCACGCCTTCTTCAAGGCGCTGCTGTTCCTGGGGGCCGGCGCGGTGATCCACGCCATGGCCCACGAGCAGGACATGCGCCGCTACGGCGGGCTGATGAAGCATCTGCCCGTGACCTTCGGCGTCATGGTCATCGGCACCATCGCGATCACCGGCCTGGGCGTCCCGGGCGTGGAGCTGGGCTTCGGCGGTTTCTATTCCAAGGACTCGATCGTCCACGCGGCCTATGCGGCCGGGCAGGCGGGCGATCCGTTGGGCTACTTCAGCTTCGTGATGGGCGTGTTCGTCGCGGGTCTCACCGCCTTCTACTCCTGGCGGCTGGCCTTCTTCACGTTCAACGGAACCGCCCGCTGGACGAGCGAGGACCTGGAGCACCACTGGCACAACCGCGATCACGCGCATGACGATCACGCGAGCGACGCGCAGATCGAAACCCACAGCGAGCCGGAATCCGCGCACGCCCACGACCACCACGCAGGGCCGGCCCTGCCGCACGAGAGCCCCTGGTCCATGCGCCTGCCGCTGATCGTGCTCTCCATCGGCGCGATCGCCGCGGGCCGCGCGTTCACCGAGAAGTTCATCGGTCCTGAGCAACACGAGTTCTGGCGCGGCGCGATCTTCACCGCCGCCAGCAACCACGTGATCGAGGAGCACCACCTGCCTGAATGGGTTGTGTTCGCACCGCTCGTGGCCTCGCTGCTCGGCCTGGCGGCGGCGGTCTACGTCTATCTGATGCGCGAGGGCCTGGGCGCGAAGCTCGCCGCCCAACGCGGGCCGCTCTACCTGTTCTTCTACAACAAGTGGTTCTTCGACGAGCTCTACCAGGCGACCTTCGTCCGCGCGGCGAAGTTCCTGGGCGACCTCTTCTGGAAGGGCGGCGACCAGAAGCTGATCGACGGCCTGGGTCCCGACGGCGTCTCCGCGGTCTCCTACCAGATCGGCAAGGGGGCTGGGCGGCTACAGACCGGCTTCCTCTATCACTATGCCTTCGTGATGCTGTTGGGCGTCGGGGCCATCCTCTCCTACGCCCTCTGGGCCTGGAACGCGTAAGGGAGCGACGGACCATGCCCATTCTCTCCCTCATCACCTACGCGCCGCTCGTTGGCGTCGTCGCGATCCTGGCGCTGCGGCTGTTCGGCAGGCCCGACGACGCGCGGACCGTAGAGTCCGCCAAGTGGATCGCCCTGATCACCACACTGGCGACGCTCGCGCTCTCGGTGCTGCTGGTCGTGCAGTTCGACCCGGCCGACGACGGCTTCCAGTTCCTGGAGGAGAAGACCTGGTTCGCCGGTCTCTTCTACCGCATGGGGGTGGACGGCATCTCGGTGCTCTTCGTCCTGCTGACGGCCTTCCTGATGCCGCTCTGCATCGCGGCTTCGTGGAAGTCGATCGAGAAGCGCGTGCTCGAGTACATGATCGCGTTCCTGATCCTGGAGACGCTGGTCATCGGCGTCTTCTGCGCCCTCGACATCGTGCTGTTCTACATCTTCTTCGAGTTCAGCCTCGTGCCGATGTTCCTGATCATCGGCATCTGGGGCGGGGCGCGGCGGGTCTACGCGGCCTACAAGTTCTTCCTCTACACCCTGCTGGGCTCGGTCCTGATGCTGGCCGCGATCCTGGCGATGATCGGGATCAGCCACACGAGCTCGATCCCCGAGCTGATGGTCTACAAGTTCGACCCGGCGGTTCAGACCTGGCTGTGGCTCGCCTTCTTCGCGTCGTTCGCGGTGAAGATGCCGATGTGGCCGGTCCACACATGGTTGCCCGATGCCCACGTCGAGGCGCCGACCGCGGGTTCGGTGATCCTGGCCGGCATTCTGCTGAAGCTCGGCGGGTACGGCTTCATGCGCTTCAGCCTGCCGATGTTCCCGCAGGCCTCGGAGATGTTCACGCCGCTGATCTTCGCGCTCAGCGTGGTGGCCATCGTCTACACCTCGCTGGTCGCCTTCCGGCAGACCGACATCAAGAAGCTGATCGCCTATTCGTCGGTCGCGCACATGGGCTTCGTGACCATGGGCATCTTCTCCGGCAACGCCACGGGCGAGCAGGGGGCGCTCTTCCAGATGCTGAGCCACGGGGTGATCTCCGGCGCGCTCTTCCTCTGTGTCGGCGTGGTCTACGACCGGATGCACACCCGCGAGATCGCCTTCTACGGCGGCCTGGTGCAGCGCATGCCGTGGTACGCGGCGACCTTCATGCTCTTCACCATGGGCAACGTCGGCCTGCCGGGCACCTCGGGTTTCGTGGGCGAGATCCTGACCATGACCGGGACCTACGGGGTCTCGACCTGGACGGCCCTGATCGCCACCACCGGGGTGATCCTCTCGGCGGTCTATGCGCTCAACCTCTATCGCGCGGTGATCTTCGGCACGATCACCAACCCGAAGCTCGAAAGCATCACGGACCTCGACTGGCGCGAGGTGGCGATCTTCGCGCCGCTGATCGCATCGACCCTGGTGCTCGGCGTCTATCCCAACTCGATTTTCAACCTGACCCAGACCTCGGTCGACCACCTCGTGTCGGTCTACCAGGCGGCGATCGGGGGCTAGGACCGGATGACCTTCTCGACTGATCTCGGCCTGGCCCTGCCCGAGCTGATCCTGGCGATCAGCGCGCTGGCGCTGCTGGTCTGGGGCGCGTTCGCCCCGAAGATGACCTTCGCGGTCGGAACCACCGCCATCGGCGTGCTGATCGTCGCCGCCGTCGCGGCCGCCCACGGCCCGCTGGGCCGCGGCTTCGCCGGCGGCATGATCTCCGACGACGCCTCGGCCTTCGCCAAGGTGGCCATCTATGCCGCCAGCGCGATCTGCATCCCGCTGGGCCAGCGCTGGTTCGAGCGGCGCGGGGTGAACAACTTCGAGTTCCCGGTGCTGATCCTGCTGGCCGCGCTCGGCATGGGGATGATGGCGTCGGCCGGCGACCTGATCTCGCTCTACGTGGGCGTCGAGCTGCATTCGCTGGCGCTCTACGTGCTGGCCGCCATGCACCGCGACAATGCCAAGGCGTCCGAGGCGGGCCTGAAGTACTTCGTGCTGGGCGCGCTTTCGTCGGGGCTGCTGCTCTATGGCGCGAGCCTGGTCTACGGCTTCGCCGGCTCGACCGTGTTCAGCGAGATCGCCACGACGATCCAGACGAGCGGCGTGCACACCGGCGTGCTCTTTGGCCTGGTGTTCCTGATCTGCGGCCTGGCCTTCAAGGTCTCCGCCGCGCCGTTCCACATGTGGACGCCGGACGTCTATGAGGGCGCGCCAACCCCGGTCGTGGCGTTCTTCGCCGCGGCTCCCAAGCTGGCCGCCATGGTGCTCTTCGCCCGGCTGCTGGCCGAAGGCTTCGCCGCCGCGGTCCCGCAGTGGCAGCAGGTGCTGATGGCGCTGGCCCTGATCTCCATCGGCGTCGGCGCCTTTGCGGGCCTAGCGCAGCAGAACCTCAAGCGCCTGTGGGCCTATTCCTCGATCGCCAACGTCGGCTACGCCATCCTCGGCCTCGCCGCCGGCAACGCCGAGGGTATCCAGTCCATGCTGACCTTCATGGTCCTCTACATGGTCGACGTGACCGGCTTCTTCGCCTGCCTGGCCGCGCTCTCGCGCAAGGGCAAGGCGATGGAGACGATCGACGACATGGCCGGGCTCTTCAAGGAGCAGCCGGGCATTGCGCTGGCCATGACCGCCTTCTCGCTGTCGGCGCTGGGCCTGCCGCCGTTCTCCGGTTTCTGGGCCAAGGTTTTCGTGTTCAAGGCCGCGCTCGGCGCCGGCCTGCCCGTCGCGGCGGTGCTGGGCCTGGTGGGCTCGGTCGTGGCCGCCTTCTATTACCTGCGGCTGATCAAGGTTATGTGGTTCGACGGGGCCGTCGGGGCGACCGACAAGCCGCCGCTCGAGGCGAAGTTCATCGCCCTGGCGCTGGCGCTGTTCTCCTTCCCGGTCGTGCTGGGGGCCCTGGTCTGGATCTATCCGGCCGCGGGCCGCGCAGCGCACGCCTTCGGCCTCGCCTAGGTTGGCGGACCACCCGCCGATCGAGGCCCACGAAGAGCTCGACTCGACGAACGCTGAGGCGCGCCGCCGCGCGGACGCGGGCGAGGGCGGTCCCGTCTGGATCACCGCCGCCCGCCAGACCGCGGGCCGGGGCCGACGCGGGCGGGCCTGGTCCACGGAGACCGGCAA
>JBOHKZ010000309.1:0-12565 GCA_050729355.1 Phenylobacterium sp.
GGGTGAGCAGGCCGCCGCCGTCGCGCTGGGCGCCGTCGCGGGTGCGGGCCGCCATCGCCTCGCCGCCCCGCGCGTCGTAATCGAAGGTCTCGGCGCCCGCCGAGAGATCGGCCCCGGCGCAGAAGGCGCGCCCGGCGCCGGTGACGATCACACAGCGGACCGCATCGTCGGCGTCGGTGGCGTCGAAGGCCGCGATCATGTCCTTCATCATCTGGGTGTTGAAGGCGTTCAACTTCTCCGGCCGGTTCAGGGTGATGGTCGCGACGCCATCCTCCACCGAATAGAGCAAGGTCTCGAAGGTCGGCGCTGCCATGATTTTCTCCTGGTTTTGGCCATTCCACGGTCCTTGACGGACGGTAGGTCAAGGCCCGCTATTGCCCGTGAACAAAGATAAGTTGGCGGCGGCCCGCGAAGCCCGATCGCCGCGGAGGAACAGCATGCATCCGACACATCACGCCAAGGCCAATCCAGACAAGCCCGCCTACATCATGGCCTACTCCGGCGAGGTGGTGACCTACGGCGAGCTCGACGCGCGATCCAACCAAGGCGCGCACCTGTTCCGCAGCCTGGGCCTGAACGAGGGCGATGCGGTCGCCTTCTTCATCGACAACCATCCGCGTTACTATGAGTTGCTCTGGGCCGCGCAGCGCTCCGGCCTGCGCTTTACCTGCCTGTCGTCCAAGCTGACGCTCGGCGAGGTCGAGTACATCGTGAAGGACTGCGAGGCGAAGGTCTTCGTGACGTCCAAGGCGCTGGAAGAAACGGCGCTGGCCGTGGCGCCGCTGATCCCGGGCGTGGCGCTGCTGATGGTCGGCGGCGAGGCCGGGCCGTTCAAGAGCCTCGAGGAGGCCCGCGCGCCCTTCCCCACCACGCCGATCGCCGACGAAAGCGCCGGCCGCGCCATGCTCTATTCGTCAGGCACCACCGGGCGGCCCAAGGGGGTCAAGCGGGCGGGCGTCGTGGACCCGGCGATCGATGCGCAGAACGGCCTGACGATGATCGGCCAGATGCTCTACGGCTGGACCCCGGAGGCGGTCTACCTCTCGCCGGCCCCGCTCTATCACGCCGCGCCGCTGGGCTGGTCGATGGCGGTGCATGCTCTGGGCGGCACCGTGGTGCTGATGGAGCGGTTCGACGCCGAGGACGCGCTGAAGTTCATCGAGCAGTACAAGATCAACACCGCCCAGTGGGTGCCGACCCATTTCGTGCGGATGCTCAAGCTGCCGCCGGAAGTGCGCGCGCGCTACGACATGTCGTCCCTGAAGGCGGTGTTCCACGCCGCCGCGCCCTGCCCGATCCCGGTGAAGGAACAGATGATCGCCTGGTGGGGTCCGATCGTCAGCGAGTACTACGCCGGCACCGAGGGCAACGGCTTCTGCACGATCAACTCCACGGAGTGGCTGGCGCACAAGGGGTCGGTAGGCAAAGGCCTGACCGCCCAGGTGATGATCTGCGACGACGAGGGCGAACCGCTGCCGCCGCGCACCGAGGGCCTGGTGTTCTTCGAGGGCGGCGGCCAGTTCGAGTACCACGGCGATCCCGCCAAGACCGCGGAGAGCCGCAACAAGCGCGGCTGGACGACCCTGGGCGACGTGGGCTGGGTGGATGAGGAGGGCTACCTCTACCTCACCGACCGCAAGAGCTTCATGATCATCTCTGGCGGGGTGAACATCTATCCGCAGGAGTTGGAGAACGTGCTGATCGGCCACCCGAAGGTCGCCGACGCCGCGGTTGTGGGCGCGCCTGACGAGGAAATGGGCGAGAAGGTGGTGGCGGTGATCCAGCCGATGGACTGGGCCGACGCCGGCGACGAACTGCGGGCCGAGCTGATGGCCTATTCCCGCCAGCACCTGAGCCACGTGAAGTCGCCGCGGGTGATCGACTTCATGGCCGAGCTGCCGCGCCACCCGACCGGCAAGCTCTACAAGCGCCTGATCCGCGACGCCTACTGGGCCAAGGACGGGGCGAAGATCGGCTAGGCCGCGCGCGGCTAGGGCTGCTAGAGGTCGAGCGAACGTTTCAGAATCTAGGGAGCAAGTGATGAACCCGGTGGAAATCAAAGACCTGCCCGGAATGATCGGGCAGGAAGTCGGCGTGTCGGACTGGCTGCTGGTCGACCAGGACCGGGTCAACAAGTTCGCCGACGCCACCGGCGACCATCAGTGGATCCACGTCGACGTCGAGCGCGCCACCAAGGAGATCGGCGGCCCGATCGCCCACGGCTACCTGACGCTGTCGCTCATCCCGTTCCTGGGCCAGGGCATGCTGCCGGTGAAGGGCGTGACGCGCGGGATCAACTACGGCTCCGATAAGGTCCGCTTCATCAACATGGTCCGGGTCGGCAAGCGCGTGCGCATGCGCCAGAAGCTGATCGGCGCCGAGCCCAAGGCCGGCGGCATGCAGCTGAAGAACGAATGCACCATCGAGATCGAAGGCGAGGACAAGCCCGCCTGCATCGCCGAGACGATTTCGATCGTCTACGGCGGCTAGGAGATGCTCCCCTCAGGGGGAGCTGTCAGCAAAGCTGACCGAGGGGGTTGAAGCCCGCCGCTTGGTGGATGAAACCCCCTCCGTCTCGTCGCGCATCCGCGCCGAGCCACCTCCCCCTTGAGGGGAGGATCTATCAGTCCGGCGAGGCCGCTTCCTCGGCGGAGGCGGCCTTCGCGCCGGAGACGGCCGACTTGCCCTGCGCCACCGTCACCGGCGAAGCGGGGTCTTCCACGAGCGCGATGGTTTCGCGGATGTATTTGGCGTGGGTGACGATGCCGATTTCCAGCCGTTCGCTGTTGAGCTCGACCTGCTGGGTCAGGAGACCGGCGATGAACTCGACGTCCTGGCCCGATTGCGCGTCCGCGCCCGAGCGGCGGTGGGCCTGCTCGCTCATGTAGACCGGCCCGCCCGAGTTGCCGGGGAACACCGAGAAGTCGAGCAGGAAGGTCGGGAAGATCTTGGCCGGCGCGATCGGATAGGACGCCACGCGGCCGGAGCGCAGGATCGGGAAGCCCGCCTGGTTGGCCGCCAGCCCGCGCGGGAAGCCCAGCGCCATCATCTCGTCGCCTGCGCCCACATTATACTTCGTGAAGGTGTCGTCGGCCGCCAGGTAGTCCAGCGGGATCGCCGCCTTGGCGAATTCGGCCGGTGCGGTCAGCGTGATCGCCGCCACGTCGCGCGAGGGGTGGTGCGTCCAGAGCTCGTGGCCGGCCTTGTCGCGGATCGGCACGGACTGGGGCGAGTAGCTCCAGCTGCCGTCGGGATTGGAGATGCGGTAGCCGATGCGCAGGTTGGCGCCCGGCATCTTCTCCAGCACGTGATTGGCGGTGATCAGCACCACCCGCGGCGGGCCGTCGTTTTCGGGCACCGAGATCAGGAATCCGGTGCCGACCGTCCGCGTCCCGTCGCCGAGCGGTTGCTCAAGCTGTACGGTCGCGTGGATCAACTCCACGGACAGATCCATGACCATCGCGGTCCCCGATCTAATTCAAAACCCTTCGCGTCGTTGCGCGCTCTCGATACGCAACACTAGAATCAGGTTCTGAACCAATCGCCAAGACGCGAGCGCGTGAGGTTCCCGCGCCTTAGTGACGCGTGTTCCATAATTGTCGCCTTGAGCCGTGCGTCGCGGCGTCGCATCTAGCAGGCATGAGCCCGCCCAAGCCGCCGACCGCCCCCAAGACGCCCCACCGCATCGAGCAACTCGGCCGGACACGGGTCGACGACTACGCCTGGATGAAGGACGACAACTGGCAGCAGGTGCTGCGCGACCCGAAGGTCCTGCGGGCCGACGTGCGCGACCACCTGAACGCCGAGAACGCCTACACCAAGGCCATGCTGGCGAGCACCGAGGCGCTGCAGGCGCAGCTGTTCGCCGAGATGAAGGGCCGCATCAAGGAGGACGACAGCTCCGTCCCTGCGCCCGACGGCCCCTGGGATTATTACGTGCGTTACGACCTGGGCGCGCAGCATCCGATCCACGCCCGGCGGCCGAAGTGCGAGGCTGACGGCGAACAGGTGCTGCTGGACGAGGAGGCGCTGTCCAAGGGCAAGCCGTTCTTCCAGGTGGGCGCGGCCCACCACAGCCCCGACCACGCGCTCTACGCCTGGGCCGCCGACGAGCAGGGTTCGGAGTACTACACGATCCGAGTGAAGGACCTGGCCGGCGGCGAGGAACTGGGAACGCCGGTGGAGAGCGCCTATGGCGACTTCACCTTCTCGCCCGACAGCCAGTGGATCTACTGGATCTGGCGCGACGAGAACGCCCGGCCCTCCAAGGTTTTCCGCCGGCCCGCCCGACCCGGCAAGGATTGGAGGGGCGAGGACGTGCTGGTCTACGAGGAGGCCGACGACGGCATGTTCCTGGGCGTCGGCGTCGCGTCCGACGACAGCCATGTGCTGATCCATGTGGGCAACCAGGAGACGACCGAGATCCTGCTGATCCCGGCGTCGGATCCGACCGCCGCGCCGGTGATCGCCGAGCCGCGGGTCGTGGGTGTGAAGTACAGCCTCGACCACTGGACCGATCGCTGGGTGATCCGCACCAACGCCGACGGGGCGGTGGACTTCAAACTGGCCGTCTCGGAGGCCGCCGTCCCCTCCAAGGCCACCTGGCGCGACTGGATCGCCTACCAGCCCGGCCGCTACATCACCGGCTTCGCGGCGTTCGCGGGCCATCTGGTGCGCGCCGAGCGGGTGAACGCGCTGGACCGGCTGGTGGTCACCGCCCGGGACGGCTCCGAGCACGAGGTGGCTTTCGACGAGGAGGCCTATGCGCTCAACCTCGAGGGCGGCTACGAGTACGAGACCACCACCACGCGTTTCGTCTACCAGTCGCCGACCACGCCCAGGCAGACCTACGACTACGACCTGACGACGCGCGAGCGGACGCTGCGCAAGACCCAGGAAATCCCCTCCGGCCACGATCCGGCTCGCTACGTGGCGCGCAGGCTCTACGCGAAGGCCGCCGACGGGGCCGAGGTCCCGATCACCGTGCTGATGCTGAAGGAGACGCCGCTCGACGGCTCCGCGCCACTGCTGCTCTACGGCTACGGCTCTTACGGCATGGCGATGGATCCCAGCTTCTCGATCCGCAACCTGAGCCTGGTGGACCGGGGATGGATCTGGGCCACGGCGCACATCCGCGGCGGCTCGGACAAGGGCTGGGGCTGGTTCCTGGACGGCCGCAAGGAGAAGAAGCCCAACACCTTCACCGACTTCATCGCCTGCGCCGAGCACCTGATCGCAGAGGGCTATGCGACCAAGGGCAAGGTGGCGGCCTACGGCGGCTCGGCGGGCGGCATGCTGATGGGCGCGGTGGCGAACCTTCGGCCTGACCTCTGGGGCGCGATCATCGCCGCGGTGCCGTTCGTCGACGTGCTGAACACCATGAGCGACACCACCCTGCCGCTGACGCCGCCGGAGTGGCCGGAGTGGGGCAATCCGCTGGAGGACGTCGCCGCCTACGACCTGATCGAAAGCTACAGCCCCTATGACCAGGTGACCGCGAAGCCCTATCCGCCGATCCTGGCGACCGGTGGCCTCTCGGACCCGCGCGTCACCTATTGGGAGCCCGCCAAGTGGGCCGCCAAGCTGCGCGATTTCTCCACCGGCGATGCGCCGATCCTGCTCAAGATCAACATGGAGGCGGGCCACGGTGGGGCCTCCGGCCGATTCGACTTCCTGAAGGAGATCGCCCTGGACTACGCCTTCGCCATCTGGGCGATCGACGAGGGGTGGAAGACGGCATGATCATTCGGCCGGCCACGGAGGCGGACGCCGAGGCGCTGGCGGCCATCTACGGCCACGCGGTGCTGCATGGCTTCGGGACGTTCGAGGAAGAGCCGCCCAGCGCCGCCGACATGGAGGGCCGCCGCCGGCTGATCGCCAACCGCGGCCTGCCCTACCTGGTCGCCGACGACGAGGGCCATGTGCTGGGCTTCGCCTATGCCGGGCCGTTCCGTCCGCGGGCCGCCTATCGCTACACCCTGGAGGACAGCGTCTATGTGGCGCCGGACGCCGCGGGCCAGGGCGTCGGCCGCGCGCTCTTGAGCGCCGTCATCGCCGCCTGCGAGGCGCTGGGCGTGCGGCAGTTGATCGCGGTGGTGGGCGACAGCGGCAATGAAGCCTCGCTGGCGCTGCATCGTTCCCTGGGCTTCGAGCAGACCGGCGTGGGCCGCAGCGTCGGCTTCAAGCACGGCCGCTGGGTGGACATCGTGCAGCTGCAGAAGGCGCTGAACGGCGGCGATTCGCGCATGCCGGACGCGCCCGGCGTGACGCTTATCTAGTCTCGGGAGGAAGTGGCTGGGGAACTAGGACTCGAACCTAGAATGACGGTACCAAAAACCGCAGTGTTACCATTACACCATTCCCCAGCAGGAATGGCCTTGAGGGTCCCCCCTCGCGGAGGCGGTGAGATAGCGCAGGACCTTCTGCGATGCAACGTCTCCAGGCCGCCTTGCGGGGCTAAAGACCCTCGTCTATAAGCCGCCCTCCAAAGTCGGAGTGTGGCTCAGTCTGGTAGAGCACCGCGTTCGGGACGCGGGGGTCGCAGGTTCAAATCCTGCCACTCCGACCATTTCCTTTCCCGCTAGTGCGAGGCGATTTCCCGCCCAGGCGCTAAGTCCGCGAGTCCGCAGGTCGGGTGGCCTGCGCACTTGGCCCTTCGAGCGTCCTCGAACCCGCCATATCGCCCCACGCGCTCCTCAGCCCAGCTTGCGGCAAGCGGCCGGACGTAAGGGCCGCGAGCGATACGGCGCGGGCTGCATACCCCTCAGGGCCGCCGCCGGAGAACAGCCGGCGACGCACAAGCGATGCGTTTAAGCGTCCAAAGGCTCCGGAAACCACGAGCCGCCGTCGGCTGGAAGAACGTCATGAAACCACCTGACCCGACTGAACCGGGCGTCGCTACTGAGCACCCCGTGCAGGTCGCGCAGGAATTCCGCATAAGGCTCGCGCTTCGGCCACAGGCGGTGAGTCATGTCCTGCGTCACGACCACAAACTCCTGGATCTTAGTGATGCGCATCCAGAACCTGCATCCGGACCGCCTGGCGTCGAATTCCCAACCAAGTTCCTGGCAATTCTCCGGTTCAGCCACCTCATAGCCACGCTTCGTCAACAACTCAGCGATGGTCTTCGCGACATTCTCGCCTGCGAACTGGGTCTCGTCGCCGTTGTCGTCATAAACCGTGTCGTCCGGAAACTCGGCGAGAAGCTCGACGCTGCCCCTCATCTTAGCCATTAGTGATTTTCCCCCAAGCCGTATACTCCAGCTCCAGCGGTGGAGCCGAGGCCAGCAATCCTCGCCTTCAATGGCGCCGGACTCCCATGCCAAATCTGCCCCAGAGGTCCGTGTTTCTTTAGACCCAGGTCCTTTCCACTCCAACGTTCGCCGCGAACGCCAGTCCCGTGGAACCTTGGATCAACCTCGTAATGAAGTTCATAGAGATCGCCACGGCTGATACCGGGAGGAGCCAACCGATTGAACGGGCTGTCCATGTAGCTCTTCGGCAGAGGCCTCCGCACCGTGAACCGGGCGAGCGATATTTCCTTTCCCGCCAATCCAGTGATCGTCACCGGCCCGCTGAGGCCTTGCGCGGGATGACGACCTTGGCGCCTTCGGCCGCCTTGAACATCTCGGCGAAGTTGGCTTCGTTGATCCCCAGGCTGATGCGGCCGCGGCTGTCGACGTAGAGCAGTTCCTTGCCCACCGGCACGTCGCTGAAAGTCCTGACGAAGGGGATCGTGTGCGGCTTGCCGTCGACCTGGAGGGTGACCGTCTCACCCAGGGCGTAGCCCAGGGTCGCGAACTGCTCGCCGGTCAGGTTGAGGATGAGGTTGCCGTAAGGCCCGTCGGTGCCGATGGCTTCCGCGCGGGCGCCGGCGGCGTCGAGCGTCGCGGCCTTGAGGTCGAGCCGCACGAGTTTCGCGACATCCACGGCGGGTCCGGCCTGCGTCCAGTCGTCGCCACGGGCCAGATGAGCGGCGGCGGGAGAGAAAATGTCGCGGCCGTGGAAGGTCGAGGAGCGCCTGGCGCCGATCATCCAGGCGGGGTTGGTGATCTCGCGCGCGCCTACCAGGCCGTCGGCGTCCTGGATGAGCGTCAGGAGGCCGTTGTCGGGCAGGACGAAGAACTGTCCGCGCCTGGACTTGGCGATGATCGCCTTGCGGGCCGAGCCGACTCCGGGATCGACCACCACCACCATCACCGCGTCGGCCGGCAGGTAGGGCGCGGTCCCGGCCAGGAAGCGCGCCGCCTGGGCGATGTTGTAGGGCTCCACGGCGTGGGTGATGTCGAGGATGCGGACGCCCGGCGCGACCTGGTCCATCACCGCCTTGCAGATGGCGACCGCGTCGTCCTTGACGTCGAAATCGGTCATGAAGCCCACGACCCTGAGCGGTGCGGCCATCGCGGGCGCGGCAAGCAGCAACAGCGCCGAAATCAGGGCGAGGAGGCGTCGTTTCATCGAATCTCCAGGGCTCAGGCCGCCCCGGTCGCGAGCGCCCCACGCTGAATCGACGCTGCTGCGGGGACTGAAAGCAAGAGCAAAGACGGCTCCTGGCGCACCGCGATCTTTCCGCGGCTGAAATTGTGTGCGAGAGCCCGCAATATAGCCTTTGAATCCGAAGGTTTGCGCAGGGCGTTCGTTCCAGATGAAGCAGTTCCTGATCACGGCCGCGGGAGTGTTCGCCGGACTGCTGATCTTCCTGGTCGGCGTCCCCTTTGTGCTGATCTCGATGGCCGCCAGCGCCGCAGGGCCCGCGCCGTTGCCGGCCCGCACCGTGCTCGAACTCGACCTTCGCCAGCAGATCAGCGACCAGGCGCCGCAAAGCCCTCTGGCCGGGTTCACCCGCGGCGGGGCCTCGGCCATGTCGATCATCGACGGCCTGCGCCGCGCCGAAGAAGACGACCGCGTGAAGGGCGTGCTGATCCGGTTGCCGGAAGACGGCATGGAGCCCGGCATGGCCGACGAGCTGCGGCTCGCCATCAAGCATTTCCGCCAGTCGGGGAAGCCGGTGATCGCCCACAGCCAGGGGCTCTATCCCTCCGGGATGGTCACTTCGACCTACATGCTGGGCGCGTCGGCCGATGAGTTCTGGATGCAGCCCGGGGCGTCATTCCAGGTCACAGGCATCGCCAACGAGGACATCTTCTTCAAGCGCTTCTTCGACAAATATGGCGTCAAGGCCGACTACGAGCAGCGCTACGAGTTCAAGAACGCGGTCAACGGCTACCTCTACGACGACTACACGCCGGCGCACCGTGAGGCCGAACTGTCGTGGCTGGGCTCGGTCTACGAGATGGGCCTGGGCCAGGCCGCAGCCGACCGTAAGCAGGACCCGGCGACCCTGCGCCGCGACATCGAGGCGGGTCCCTATCTGGCGGAAGAGGCGCTGCGCCTGAAGCTGATCGACAAGGTGGCCCAGGAACACGACGCCGAGGCCGAACTGCTGAAGCGCGCGGGCGACGACGCCGAAATGGTCGACTTCGACGATTTCGCCCGGGGCCGCCGGCCGCGCGAGCGTGGGACCGGGCCGGCCATCGCGGTCATCGAGGCGGAAGGTCCGATCGTCACCGGCCGTGACGGCGGCGGCAATCCGTTCAGCGGCGGCTCGACCATCTATTCCGACACCGTGTCCGACGCCTTCTATGACGCCATCAAGAGCAAGGACGTGAAGGCCATCGTCTTCCGCCTGAACTCGCCGGGCGGATCGGACACCGCGTCGGAGCAGATCCTCGCGGCCGTGCGGGCGGCCAAGGCGGCCAAAAAGCCGGTCGTGGTGTCCATGGGCACCTACGGGGCCTCAGGCGGCTACTGGGTGGCCTCGGAGGCCTCCGCCATCGTCGCCGAGCCGACCACGCTGACTGGGTCCATCGGCGTGTTCGGCGGCAAGTTCGCGGTGGGTCCGGCGCTGGCCAAGTTCGGCGTCGATATCCGCCAGCTCAGCGTCGGCAACCCCAACGCCGGCGCCTATGGGATGGGCCAGGAATTCACCCCCGAGCAGCACGCCGTGATCTCCAAGTGGATGGACACCATCTACGGCAACTTCGTGCAGCGGGTGGCCACCGGCCGCAACCTGCCGGTCGAGCGCGTGCGCGAGATCGCCAAGGGCCACGTCTGGACCGGCGTCCAGGCCAAGCAGCTGGGCCTGGTCGACGAGCTGGGCGGGTTCTACGAAGCCGTCGCCAAGGCCAAGAGCCTGGCCGGCGTCACCGGCGAGGCGCGGCTGAAGCGCATGACGCCGAACGCCTCGACCTTCGAGGCTCTGGAAAAGATCCTCGGCGTGTCGGCCAGTTCCGCGCGCACCCTTGCGGCCGCCGCCTGGCTGTTCGGCGATCCGCGCGCCCAGGGGCTGATGGACGAGATGGCCCAGGCCCGGCTGCGCAGCCAAGGCGCCATGGTCCTGGCGCCGACGCCCGTTCACTAGGCGGCGTCAGCGGCGCACGCGGCGACCGGGCAGCGGCGGGTTGAAGATCACCTGGCGGCGGCCGAAGTCGAGGGTCACGTCCCGGAAGTGGCGCAGGACGTCGATGCCGATCAGGATCGCCGGCCGGTCGGCCAGCTTCCACAAGTCGAAGATGTGCAGGTCGGCGAAGATGCCCATCACCTGATTGACCGCCAGGCCGCCCAGCCGAAGCGTCGGTAGCGGCGCGAACTCGCCCATCGCCGTCTGGCCCGTGGCGCTGATCAGGGGCACCGGCGCCAGCCGCACCCCGAACTCCGGCAGACGGCGCACTACGGCGTCGCGCAGGGCGATGTTGCCGACGGTCACCTGCGACCCGGAATCGATGAAGGCCGAGACCGGCACTTCGCCCACCTGGGCGTCGAGGATCACGAGCTGCCCGAAGCGATACTGCGCCGCCACCCGCACCGGCTCGAGAGTCGAGGGAATGCGCGAGTTGTTCTGGCGACCGATCTCGGTTCCGGAGCCTGAGGCGGCGATCTCAAAGCGGTTCTGGACGAAGTCCAGGAAGACGCGGCGTCCCTTGAGCACGTCCACGCCGAGCAGACCGTCAGCGCCCAGTTTGTCGCGGGGCAGAGCCGGCAGCACCAGGCCCGTTGAGTTTGTCTCGCCCACCCGGAAATTCCGCACCCCAGCCATGGCGGCCGATTCAGCGCCGGCGATGCCGTGCACCTCGACCCGGCCCTCGGCGGGCAGGCTCAGCGCCGCGGCGAGCTCACGCGACACCACGGAGCGGTTGGCGCCGGTGTCGACGACGAAGGAAAACGGCCCGCGACCGTTGATGAACACCGGCACGGTCATCCGTCGCGCCTCGTCGAAGGCGGTCTCGAGCTGAGCCCCGGCGTCGGGGGTCGGCGGCGGGGCGGTGGGCTCGGTGTCCAGGAGGTTGACGGAGACCAGCCTGCGCGGCGGCGTCTGGGCGCAGGCCGCCAGCAGCAGGGGCGCCAGCAAGGCGGCCAGGTCGCGACGCGACGGATCGAACTCTACGGACATTGCGCCTCCCCAGGGCGGGGAAGATTGCCCTCCGGCCGGCTCAAGCGGAAGGGGGAACAGGGACCTTCAGGTCGATGCATATCCGAACGTGTTCACCCAGGGCTCGAGGGTCGGTGCGACGGCGGCCATGGGCTCGGCGTACCAGCGCCAGTGGCCGGGGGTCTCGGCGGCCAGACCGGCCGGCGCGGCGGAAGGCGCGGCCAGCATCGCCGCCGCCCAGTCGAGGCCGAGGAATGTGCAGGCCTCGCGGGCCGCGGCCTCGAAATCCGCGACCAGGGCCTCATGCCGCACCACAAGCTGATCGAGCGGGAAATCCGCGCCGATCCGCTCGGCGAGGCGCATCGCGGTGTCGTAGTAGTCCGCCGCGCCCTGGAGGGTGAGGAGCTGATAGGCCGGCGCGCTCATGGCGAACCGGCGGGCGAACGAGCTCAGCACCGCGTCGCGCGGATCGCGGCGGACGAACAGCACCTTGGCGTTCGGGAACAGCTTGGAGATCAGCGGCAGGTTCAACGTGTTTAGCGGCTGGCGGTCGATGAAGAGCTTGCCGGCGGGATCGACGCCCGCCTGCGCCACCCGCGCCCAATAGGCCTCGCGCAGTTTCACCAGTTCAGCCTGCCCTGCCCCGGCCAGCCCGATGAGGTCCTGCGGGCGGCGCGCATAGGTCCGCACGGCGTCGATGAGGGGATCGCCGGCGTCCAGGGCCGCGACGTCGTCCCGCTCGCCCAGGGCCTGCATCAGCCGCGTTCCGCCAGAGCGGAAGAAGCCCATCACGAACACATGGCCGGTCGCCTCGCCGGTTGGCGCCCCCGGCTTGGCCGACCAGGCTCCCGTGGGCGCCTGCCGGACCGTCTCGATCAGCTCGCGGGCGTAGGCGAGCGCGCTCTCGCCGGCTCCGAAGCGGTCGCGGTAGGTCGCGAGCAGCTGTTCGTTGCATTCGTGATAGGCCGCAAAGGCCTCCTCGGCGCGGCCCTGGGCGTCGAGCACATCGCCCAGCAAGCCGTCGGCCAGCGCCTGTTGCTGGGCGGTGGCGCGCGGATCGGCGGCCAGCTCCCGCAGCCGGACTTCCGCCGCCTCGCCGGCGCCCTGCGCCAGGTCGGCGGAGGCCAGGGTCATAAC
>JBOHKZ010000310.1:0-13085 GCA_050729355.1 Phenylobacterium sp.
AGTTCCAGCTGAACGGCAAGACGACCCACTGCGGCGTCGACGTCTTCAACCTCGTGAAGACCGATGGCCGCTGGAGGATCGCCGGCGCCAGCTGGAACGTCGAACCCGACGGCTGCGCTGAACTGAAAGCCAGGTCGAAGCGGTAGCGATCAGTCGGGCTGGTCTTCCTTCAGGATACTCGCCACCCGGCCGACCAAGACGTCCACCGCGAACGGCTTGGTGATCATCTCCATGCCGGGCTCCAGGAAGCCGCCGGCGATGGCGGCGTTTTCGGCATAGCCGGTCATGAACAGGATCGGCAGGTCGGGACGCTGCGCCCGCGCGGCGTCAGCAAGCTGCCGGCCATTGAGCCCGGGCAGGCCGACATCGCTGATCAAGAGGTCGACCGTGGACCGCCCCTGCAGGATCTGCAGGCCGGTCTGCCCATCGGCAGCCTCCAGCGTCGCGTATCCGCGCTCATGCAGTACGTCGATGACCAGGTTGCGGACGGACGGCTCGTCCTCGACCACCAGCACCGTCTTGCCTCCCGCCTTAGCCGGTCGACTCGCCGCCAGGCCGCTAGGCTGCTCGGGTTGCTCCGCGACACCGAAGTGCCGAGGCAGGTAGAGCTTCACCGTCGTCCCCTGCCCCAACTCGCTATAGATCTTGGCGTAGCCGTTCGACTGCTGTGCGAAGCCATAGATCATCGACAGGCCTAGGCCCGTGCCCTGGCCGATGGGCTTGGTGGTGAAGAACGGCTCGAAGGCCTTGGCGATCACGTCCCCCGACATGCCCACTCCGGTGTCGGTGACGCAGACACAGACGTATTGGCCCGCCTTCACCGCGCCTTCGCGAGCGGTGTAGGCGTCGTCGAGGAGGGCGTTCGCGGTCTCGATGGTGAGCTTGCCGCCGTCCGGCATGGCGTCGCGGCTGTTGATCGCCAGGTTCAGGATGGCGCTCTCCAGCTGATGCGGGTCGCAAAGCGTGGTCCAGAGGCCGGCCGCGCGGACCACCTCCAGTTCGACCGCTTCGCCCAGCGTTCGCCGCAACAGCTCCTCCATGGAGGCGACCAGCCGGTTTGCGTCCACCGCCCTCGGATCCAGCGGCTGGCGGCGGGAAAAGGCGAGCAGGCGGTGGGTCAGGGCGGCGGCGCGCTTGGCCGCGCTCTCCGCGGTCGCGGCATAGCGATCCACCTCCGACATGCGCCCCTGCGCCAACCGCTTCTGCATCAGGTCGATCGACCCCAGAACGCCGGTCAGCAGGTTGTTGAAGTCGTGGGCGATGCCGCCGGTAAGCTGACCCACGGCCTCCATCTTCTGGGCCTGGCGCAGGGCGTCCTCGACCGCTTCGCGCTCGCTGGCCTCCCGTTGCAGCCTGTCCAACGCCTCGGCGAGCGCCTCCGTGCGCTCGGCTACCCGGGCCTCCAGCGTCTCGTTCAGCCGCCGCAGCTCATTCTCCGCCCAGACCTGTTCGGTGACGTCGCTGCCTTCCGCGAACACCCCTGAGACCCCATCTGCGTCCAGGATCGGCTGATAGACCAGGTGCAGGAACCGCTCCTCCGGCGGCGCGTCCGGCGTGTTCTGCAGCATGACCCGCAGGTTGCGGCCGACGAACGGCTTGCCGGTTTCCATCACCTCGTCGAGCAGTTCGAAGAAGCCCTGGCCGGCGACCTCCGGCAGCGCCTGGCGGATCGGCATCCCCAGGACGTCACGATGTCCGACCAGCTGACGGTAGGAGTCGTTGACCAGCTCAAAGACCAGGTCCCTGCCGCGCAGCATGCACATGAAGCCCGGCGCCTGCTGGAACATGTCGTGCATGCGGTCGCGTTCGGACGTGCGCGCCGCGACCTCCTCGGCCAGGCTTTCGTTGAGCTGGGCGAGGGCCTCGGCGGCGGCCTCCCGCAAGGCGGCGATCTCGGCGAGACCCTCGGCGCGGGCGCGTTCGCTTTCATAGGCGCCGGCGCTGGAGAGCCCGGCGGCGATCTGGCCGGCCAGCAACTGGGCGAACCCCACGTAGTCGTCGTCCAAAGTGCGATGCGGGTTGACGCCGACCACCAGCATTCCCGCGGGCCGGTCGCGGCCCGGCGACGGCAGCGGCGCGGCCAGGGCCATTGTTGGCGCAAGCGACCATGCTCCGGTGGGCAGGTTGCGGAGTTGTCTCAGGTCGATTTCGGCGACCGCCCGTCCTGCGAGGATCTGCGGAGCCTGCCACATGGCCGCGTCGGTCGCCGCGGGATGCGCCCCGATCCCGCCGGTCGCGGCCACAAGTTTCGCCTGCCCATCGTCCTTGAATTCGAAGGTGAGGGTGAACGGCAGATCGCTCTGGTTCGCACCCAGGCGCTGTTCCACGGCCAGGAGAACGGCCCGGGTCGTGTCCACTGCCGAAAGGTCGGCCGAAAGCTCCCGCAAGGTCTCCATGCGCCGTTCGGTGATCACCCGGTCAGTCTCTTCGGAGACCGCGCAGAACAGGCCCGAGACCTTGCCGTCGTCGTCGATCAGCGGGCTGTAGGAGAAGGTGTGATAGGTCTCCTCGGGGAACCCGCGCCGCTCCAGCAGCAGCAGCATGTCCCGGTTCCAGGTCGCCTCGCCGTTGTCGTAGACCCCGCGCATCAGCGGCCCGACGTCCGACCAGATTTCCGACCACAGTTCCTGGGCTGGCGTGCCGAGCGAGGCCGGATGTTTGTCCCCGAGCGTCGGGCGGTAGGCGTCGTTGTAGAAGAACGCGATATCGGGGCCCCACCCGAGCCACATCTCGAAGCGCGACGTCAGCAGCAGTCGGAGCGCCACCTTCAGCGCATTGGGCCATTCCCCCGGCGGGCCCAGCGGCGTGGCGGACCAGTCCTTGGCGCGCATCAGCCGCGCCATTTCTCCGTCGCCGACGAAGATATCGTCGAGCCGGTCCGCAACCTCGGACAGCTTCGTCGATGTCTCCCCGTCCCGCATCAGAACTCCCCTAGGCGCGCCCAGCAAGAGCAATGCCGGGACAGCGCCGGGGTTCCGAGCCTCAGACCGAAAGCTGTGCTTTAGAGAGGCGCGTGCTCGCCAAGCGTTATATAGTTGCGCTACATAACGTAGAGAGACGCTGGGGGCGCGGGTCATGCGCCGTCATCTCGTTGCGTTCGCAGTTCGCCTTCTGACGCCAGCTCCTGAGGAAATTCAGCATGATCACGCGACGTCTTCAGGTTCTGGGCCTGGCGCTGGCCGCCGCGCTCGCCTTCGGCTCCTCCGCCGCCACGGCCGCCGACACCCAGGTCGCCGTGGCCGCCAACTTCACCGAGCCGGCCAAGGAGATCGCCACGGCCTTCAAGGCCGCCACGGGCCATAACGCGATCCTCAGCTTCGGATCGTCCGGCCAGTTCTACGCCCAGATGGCCCGCGGGGCGCCCTTCGAGGTGTTCCTCTCCGCCGACGCCGACCGGCCGAAGAAGGCCGAGCAGGACGGCCTGGGCGTGGTCGGCAGCCGGTTCACCTATGCGATCGGCCGCCTCGTCCTCTATTCCAAGACCCCGGGCCTGGTCGACGCCAACGGCGCCGTCCTGAAGAGCGGGTCCTTCCAGAAGCTCTCCATCGCCGATCCGGTCGCTGCGCCCTATGGCGTCGCCGCCGTCGCGACGATGACAAAGATGGGCGTTTACAAGATTCTGAAGCCAAAGATTGTCATGGGGACTTCGATCACCCAGGCCTACCAGTTCGTCGACACCGGCGCGGCCGAACTGGGCTTCGTCGCCTATTCCCAGGTCATCAACACGCCCAGCGGATCGCGCTGGCTCGTCCCCTCCACCTATCACGCCCCCATCGATCAACAGGCGATCCTGCTCTACACCGGGCAGAACAGCGTCGCGGCCAAGGCGTTCCTGACGTTCCTCAAGACGCCGGCCGCGGTCGCGATCATCAAGAAGTACGGCTACGAGGTCCGCTGACGCGTGTGGGAGGTTGTCTGGACGACGCTGAAGCTGGCGGGATTGACCACAGTCCTGCTGCTGGTCCTGGCGACCCCCCTGGCCTGGTGGCTGGCGCGTAGCCGGTCCTGGTGGAAGGAGATCGTGGCCGCGGTCACGACCCTGCCGATCATCCTGCCGCCCTCGGTGCTGGGCTTTTACATCCTGATCGCCATCGCGCCGCAGAGCCCGTTGATGGCGCCCTTCCACGCCTTTGGAATCCGTACGCTCGCGTTCACCTTCGAGGGCCTGGTGATCGGCTCGATGATCTATTCCCTGCCCTTCGCCGTGCAGCCGATCCGCAATGCGTTCGAGGCCATGGGCGAGCGGCCGATGGAGGTGGCGGCGACCCTGCGCGCCTCGCCCCTGGACGCCTTCGTGACCGTGGCCCTGCCGCTGGCGCGCCGCGGCTTCATCGCCGCTGCGATCCTGGTCTTCGCCCACACCATCGGCGAGTTCGGCGTGGTGCTGATGATTGGCGGCTCGGTGCCGGGCAAGACCGAAGTGATCTCGACCCGCATCTACCAGCTGGTGGAGTCGCTGCAGTACGGCGAGGCGCACAAGCTGGCCGCGGGGGTCGTGGTCTTCTCCTTCGCGGCCCTGCTGGCCCTGTTGCTGGTCGACCGGCGGGCCGGAGGGACCTCGCGATGAGCGCCGGCATGGACGGCCAGTTCCGCGGCCGTCTCGATAGCTTCGCCCTCGACGTGGAATTCAGCGTCCCCGCGACCGGCGTCACCGCGCTGAGCGGTCCCTCGGGGTCGGGCAAGACCAGCCTGCTGCGCTGCATCGCCGGGCTCACACGCCTCCCCGGCCGGCTGCAGGTCGACGGCGAGTTCTGGCAGGACGAGAACACGTTCCTTCCGCCGCATCGGCGGCCCATCGGCGTGGTCTTCCAGGAGCCGAGCTTGCTGTCCCACTTGTCGGTGCGCGGCAACCTCGACTACGGCGCGCGCCGCGCCTCCGCGAAGGGGACGAGCTTCGACAGCGTCGTCGAGCTCCTGGGACTCGCGCCGCTTCTGGCGCGCTCCACCACGAACCTCTCCGGCGGCGAGCGGCAGCGGGTGGCGCTGGGCCGCGCCCTCCTCTCGCAGCCGCGGCTCCTGTTGATGGACGAGCCGCTCTCGAGCCTCGACGCGGCCAGCAAGGCGGAGATCCTGCCCTATCTGGACCGCCTGCATCGCGAGCTCTCGATCCCGACGCTCTACATCAGCCACGACGCCGGCGAGATCGCCCGGCTCGCCGACCACGTGCTCTACATGCGCGAGGGCAAGATCACGCCGGCGCCCGACAGCGACCTCGACGATGCGCGCCGGACGCTGGCCGCGATGGACGCCGCCGAACGGGATCGCCTGGCGCTGGCCGCGATCCTCGCCGGTCTCTGAACCGTGATGTAGCGGTCGCGGAATTCCGGGCGTAGGCTTTTTCCATCAGGGCGGCGCGAGCGCCTGAACCGGTCCGCGACCGTCCCAAAACCGCGCCATGGATGCGCTCCATCCGGACGGGCTTCCTTGGCGCCCGAGGTGATGGGAGAACGACCATGCCAATCCAGACAGCGGGGTCCGTGCGCGCCCTGGCGCTCGTGGGCCCCACCAGCGCGGGCAAGACCACCCTGCTCGAGGCGCTGTTGCAGGCGACCGGCGCCGTCGATCGACGCGTCGGCGGCGAGAAGGTTGGCGACAGCAGTCCGGAGGCGCGGGCCAGAGGCCATTCGGTTGAGTTGAACCTCGCTGGTTTCGATTTCATGGGCGACCGCTACGCCGTCGTGGACTGCCCGGGGTCGTTGGAGTTCTGCGCCGACCTCGACGCGGCGTTGCCCGCGGTCGACCTGGCCGTGGTCGTGGCAGAGCCCGATCCGGCGAAGGCCGCGCTCTTACAGCCCACGCTGCGAGAGCTTGAGCGCCTTGGCATCCCGCATGCCCTCTTCATCAACAAGATGGACCTTGCCCGCGGCTCGCTTCCCGAGCTCCTGGCCGCGCTGGCGCCCGTCAGCTCCGCGCCGCTCGTCGCGCGTCAGATCCCGACCTGGGAAGGCGAGAAGGTCTCCGGCTTCATCGACCTCGCGCTCGAACGCGCCTTCGTCTACCGGCCGAACGAACCCTCCACCCAGGTCGACATCCCCGGCGATCTTCGCGACGCCGAGGCCGACGCGCGCTTCCACATGCTGGAGCAGATCGCCGACTTCGACGACGAACTGCTGGAACAACTGCTCTCCGATGTGACGCCGAGCCGTGACGCGGTCTTCGCCGACCTGGTGCGCGAGATGAACGAGGGCCTGATCGTGCCGGTGTTCTTCGGCTCTGCGCAGAACGGCTTCGGCGTGCGCCGCCTGCTGAAGGCGCTGCGCCACGAGACCCCGCTCCCCGAGCGCGCCGC
This sequence comes from Phenylobacterium sp., assembly GCA_050729355.1. Classification (GTDB taxonomy): domain Bacteria; phylum Pseudomonadota; class Alphaproteobacteria; order Caulobacterales; family Caulobacteraceae; genus Phenylobacterium. Next base: position 6,290 of record JBOHKZ010000310.1, read on the forward strand.
CGAGCGGCTGGGCATCGAGGCCGGCGCCTATGTGCTGCGCGCCGCCTACTCCGGGCAGTCCGGCAAGCTCGCCTATGCGCGGGTGTTCGGAAAGCCGCTGGCCGACGGCGCCGACTTCGTCCTGCCGGACGGCGAACGCTGCCGCGCCGGGGGCCTGTCCCAGGTGCAGGGCGCGGCGCTCAAGAAGATCACCACCGCGCCGGTCGGCGAAATCGCCGCGATCGGAAAGGTCGAGGGCGCGGCCGCCGGCCAGATCCTGTCGACCACCGGCCGGCCGCAGACCGCGCGCGCAGCCTCGCGCGCCCGGCGCCCGCTGTTCGCCGTGGCCCTGGCGGCCCGCAACCACAAGGACGACGTGCGGCTCTCCGGCGCGCTGAGCAAGCTGATCGAGGAGGATCCTGGCCTGACGCTCACCCACGATCCGGAGGCCCGCCAGATGCTGCTGGCCGGCCAGGGCGAGGGCCATGTGCGCCTGGCGCTGGAGCGCATGAAGCGCCGTTTCGGCGTGGAGATCGACACGACGAACCCCAAGACGCCCTATCGCGAGACCATCCAGAAGGCCACGACCACCCGGGCGCGGCACAAGAAGCAGTCCGGCGGCCATGGCCAGTTCGCCGACGTCACCGTGGACATCCGGCCGCTGCCCCGCGGCTCGGGCTTCGTGTTCAGCCAGCGGGTGGTGGGCGGCTCCGTGCCCAAGCAGTGGATTCCCGCGGTCGAGCAGGGCGTCCGCGACGGACTGGAAAAGGGTCCGCTGGGCTTCCCGGTCACTGACCTCGAGGTCACCCTCGTCGAGGGCCAGACCCACAGCGTCGACTCCTCGGAAATGGCGTTCCGGCTGGCCGGCCGGCTGGCCATCGAGGACGGGCTGGCGGCCTGCGGCTCGATCCTGCTGGAGCCGATCGAGAAGCTGACGGTCTTTTCGCCTTCGCCGAGCGCCTCGAATGTCACCTCCGCGCTCACCGCGCGGCGGGGCCAGATCCTGGGACTTGGCCCCCGGGAGGACTGGCGCGGCTGGGAGCGGATCGAGGCCTATCTGCCGCAAAGCGAACGGCAGGACCTGATCGCCGAAATCCGCGGACTGACCCAGGGACTTGGCGCGTTCGAGGCCGACTTCGACCACATGGCCGAGCTCACCGGCCGCCTGGCCGCTGAGGCGTCGCAGGAGGCGCGGGCCTAGGCGCCCGCGGTTCGCCAGTCGGCGGCCGTCGCGCTGTAGAGTTCCACGAGGTCGGCGTGACGCTGCGCCTGGGCCTGCACCAGAGCGCGGCGCGCGCGGCTGACCGTGCGCTGCGTATCGACGACCTGCAGCAAGGTCCCGCCGCCCAGGCGATACGCCGTCTGGGCGTCCCTGGCGCCGGCGTCCGCGGCGGCGTTCGCACGTTGCAGCGACTCGATCGTCGCCTGGTCGGTTCCCAGCGCCGACAGCACGTCGGACACCTGCACGAAGGCGCGCAGCACGGTCTGCTGATAGCGGGCGAGCGAGGCCCGCGCCTCCGCCTCGGCGACCTTGCGCTCGGCTTTCAGCCTCCCGCCGTTGAAGATCGGCGCCGTGACCCCCGACAGCAGGTTCCAGCCAGTGGACGAGTACTGGAATATTTCCTCGGGTTGGACGGCCCCCTGGGTCAGGGACGCGGTGAGCCGGATGCTCGGATACTGATTGGCGACCGCGACTCCGATCTCGGCGGTGGCGGCATGCAGCTCGGCCTCGGCGGCGGCGATATCGGGCCGACGGCGCAACAGCTCCGATGGCAGGCTGACCGGCACGACAGCGGACGTATTCAGCCTCGCCTGGTCGAAATCCGGCGCCGTCCATTCGGCGGGCGACTTGCCGACCAGCAACGCCATCTGGTGACGCGCCGCGTCCAGGTCACGCTGCAGCGGCGGCAGCATCGCTTCATCCTCGGCCAGTTGCCCGACGCTGATGGACAGGGCGGAGCGCGCCTCGCCGCCGACCGCCTGCGCCTTGCGGACCATCCGGATGTTCTCGCGGTCGGCGTCGATGATCTGTTGAACCGCGGCGATCTGGGCGCGGAGGCCCGCGATCCGCATGGCCTGCAGCGCCACGTCGCCCGTGAGCGTCAGATAGGCCGCGTCCGCCTCATGCGACGCTTGGTCGACCCGCGCCTGATCGGCCTCAGTCGCCCGCCGCTTTCCCCCAAAGAGGTCGAGGTCGTAGTTCACCGCCGCGCCGATCGAATAGAGCGGGATGGTCACGTTCGGCAGGCCGGTGAAGCCGAACGACTGGATGTTGATCCGCTGGCGCTGGACGCTGCCCGAGGCGCCCACGTCCGGCGCCTGCGCGCCGCGGGTGGCGGCAAGCTGGGCCTGGGCCTTCAGCAGGTTGGCGTTGGCCTCGGCGACGGTGGGGTTGGCGGCCAGCGCCTCGCGCATCGTCGCGTCCAGCTCGGGCGAGCCGAACGCCTGCCACCAAGGTCCCGCGACCCGGGCCTCAGGCGTCAACTGCACGCCCGGGGCGACGGCGTCGCCGGCCATGGCGTAGCCGGCCGAGGCCGCGCCCCTGGGCCCGTCGGGGGTCTTGAAGTTCGGCCCGACGGTTGCGCACGCGCTCAGCACAAGGGCCGAGGCCGTCGCCACGAGGCTCGCGAGGGATCTAGTCAACAGCGGCATGGATGGGCTCCGCGTTCGCGGCGCGTCGGGGTTTGCGCAGGAACAGCAGCATGGGGATACAGACGAGGGTGATGATCAGCATCAGCTTGAAGTCGTCGATGTAGGCGACCATCGACGCCTGGCGGGTGATCTCGGCGTTGAGGGCGGTCAGCCCGCCCACCGTCGAGAGATCGAACATCGGCGGCAGGTCGGCCCTGACCGCGGCGTCGGACGGGATGATCTTGGCCGCCAGCGATCCGTGCATCCTCTGGGTGTTGAAGATCAGCAGGGCGTTCATGATCGAGATGCCGACGCTGGCGCCCAGGTTGCGGATCAGGGTGTAGACGGACGACCCCTCCGAGCGCAGCCGCGCCGGCAGCGTGGCGAATGCCAGCGCCGACAGCGGCACGAACAGCAGGCCGATGCCAAGCCCCTGGATCACGCCGGAGATGATCATCGGCTTGGCGGTCATCGACAGGTCGAAGTGGGTCATCTGCCAGAAGGCGACCGCGCCCAGCGACAGGCCGATCAGGAGGATCAGCCGGGTGTCGATCCGGCCGATCATCTGGCCCACGGCGAACATGGCGATCAGCGAGCCGATGCCGCGCGGCATGGTCACCAGGCCGGAGGTCAGCACCGGATAGTCCAGCAGCGTCTGCATCATCGGCGGCAGCAGGGCGAGGCTGGAGAACAGCAGGATCCCCACGAAGAAGCCGAAGATGCTGGCGGTCACGAAGTTGCGGTCGCGGATCAGCCCGGGGTCGAAGAACGGATTACGCGTGGTCATGGTGTGCACCACGAAGACCCACAGGCCGACGATCGCCAGGAGCGTCTCGGTCCAGATCTCCCGCGAATTGTACCAGTCCTGGCTGGGCCCGCGGTCGAGCACGATCTGGAACGCCGCCACGAACAGCGACAGCATCCCGAAGCCCAGGAAGTCGAACTTCTTGGCGCGGATGTCCTTGTCGGTCGAGATGAAGAACAGCACGCCCAGGAACGCCAGGATGCCGATCGGCAGGTTGACGAAGAAGCACCAGCGCCAGGAGAAGTCCTGGGTCAGATAGCCGCCGAGCACCGGTCCAAGGATCGGCCCAAGGATGGCGCCCGCCCCCCAGATGGCCATGGCCTGGCCGTGCTTCTCCGGCGGGTTGATGTCGAGCAGCACGGCCTGCGACAGCGGGATCAGGGCCGCGCCGAACACGCCCTGCAGAACCCGGAAGATGACGATCTCCGGCAGGCTCGATGCGATGCCGCACAGCATCGAGGCCACGGTGAACCCGCCGATCGAGATCAGGAACATCCGCTTGCGCCCGATGCGGTCGGCCATCCAGCCCGACAGCGGCGTCATGATTGCAGCCGAGACGATGTAGGAGGTCAGAACCCAGGTGATCTGGTCCGAGCTCGCCGAGACGCTGCCCTGGATATGCGGCAGGGCGACGTTGGCGATCGTCGTGTCCAGCGAGTTCATGATCGTCGCCAGCATGATCGAGATGGTGATCGGCCAGCGGTTCTTGGCGTCCTGTTGGGTGGTCATGGCCGGGCGGCCCTATCTCGCTTTTTCAGGCGCACGCACGTCGACCTTCACCGTCGCGGAGAGGCCGGCGCGCCCCGCCATGCCCGGCGGCGGCTTGTCGAAGCTGATCCTGACGGGCAGGCGCTGCACGACCTTCACCCAGTTGCCCGTGGCGTTCTGGGCCGGCAGGGCGGAGAAGGTCTGGCCGGTGCCGGGCGAGAAGCTGGCGACGTGGCCTGCGAGCGCGCCGTCGGGATAGGCGTCGACCTTGATCGACACCGGCTGGCCGACCTTCATGTGGCCAAGCTGGTCTTCCTTGAAATTCGCCTCGATCCACGGCTGGCCGGAGAGCAGCCAGAAGGCGGTCTGCGACGCGTTCAGGTAGCTGCCGACCGGCAACTGCTCCACCCGCGTCACGACGCCGTCCGAGGGCGCGACCACGGTCGCATAGGAGACGTCGAGCTTAGCCCGTTCCAACTGGGCCTGCGCCTGCATCACGGCCGGCGCGCGGGCCGGCGTCAGGTTCGGGTCGCCGCCAAGATTCGCCAGCACCTGGGCCGCCTGCTGCTGAGCAGCCGCGAGGTCCTGGCGCGCCTGCTGGGCGGCGTGCACCGCCTGGTCCACCTGCTGCTGCGAGGCGACGCCGGCGGCCAGGAGGTTCTTCTGACGCGTGGCTTCGGAGGTGGTGTAGGTCAGCGTATCCCGCGCCGCCTGCACCGCGGCCTGTTGTTGCTGGTAGCTGGCGCGCAGGGCGTTCACCGTCTGCGCGGCGTTGGCCATGTTGGCCTGCGCGGCCTGAGCGTTGGCCTGGAAGTCGCGCGGGTCGAGGCGGAACAGAACCTGGCCGCGCTTCACGACCTGGTTCTCGCGCACATAGATGTCGGTGACCCGGCCGGCGATCTGCGGCGCCACCGGCACCTTGGCGACCTGCACATAGGCGTTGTCGGTGGACTGGTAGCGCCCGCCCGTCAGCACCACGTAGGCGACGATGCCCAGGATCACGAGCGGCCCGCCAACGATCAGCCACCAGCGCCAGCGTTGCAGGAAGCTCCCACGCGACGCTCTGGGGTCGACCTCGGCATTGCCGCTGGCCGGAATGGCAGTCGGTTCGCTCACGTCGCGAGCCCTCTCACAGGATTATTGGCGAATAGGACAGCGGGCGCTGAGCCTTGAAGCTGCGCCGGCTGTCCTGTCGGGTGGGAGATAGTCCTGCCCTCCGCATGATCAAAATGATATATCGTCACGACCCAAATGAACCCGGCTCATAATCTAGACTTGAACCTCTTGCGCGTCTTGGACGTGATGCTCGAAGAACGCAGCGTCACGCGGACCGGCTCGCGCCTGGGACTCACCCAATCGGCGGTCAGTCACGCGCTGAACCGCCTGCGCTACATGCTCAACGACGAGCTGTTCCTGCGGGGTTCCGCGGGCATGCAGCCGACGCCCCGCGCCGTGGAAATGGGCCCGCAGATCCATGCGGCGCTGAACCAGCTCCAGGCCGCCCTGTCGCCGGCGGACTTCGACCCGGCGACCAGCGAACGGCGCTTCTCGATCGTGGCCGGTCCCTACGCGAGCGCGATCCTGGCGCCGCCGGTGGTGAGCCGGTTGGCCGAGACCGCGCCCTACGTGGACCTGTTCATCGCCGAACTGGCTCCGGACATCCTGGAACGCATGGACGCGCGGCGGATCGACTTCATGATCGGCGGCGTGCTGGCCGCCCCGGAACGCTTCGCCCACGAGACCATCCTGACGGAGGAACTCTCGTGGGTCGTGCGGGCCGATCATCCGCTGACACGCCGCAACCAGGTCGACCTCGAGGCGCTGGTCTCCGTGCCCCATGTGGCGATCGCCAAGAGCCTGCCCGGCCTCATCGACGACGGCACGGAGCGCCGCGCCTTCGTCAGCCGGGCGAGCTGGGAGGACAGCGGCGCGCTCGCCGCCGCCCTGGCCGCCGCCGGCCTGGTGCGGCGCGTGGGCGTCACCGTGCCCGACACCTATTCCGCCCTGGTCATCGCCAGCCGCTCGGACATGGCGGCCCTGATCCCGCGCCGCCTGGCGCTGATGTCGGCGCAGAGCGGCAAGGTCAACCTGATCGAGCCGCCCTACGCCTCGCCCGCGGTCGACCTGACGCTGATGTTCCTCAAGGAGCGTCTCGCCGAGCCCGCTATCGCCTGGATGCGGGACTTGATCCGGGCGGCCGCTGCGAGCCTCTAGGCCGTTAGTCCTGAGAGCGATTCCATGACCCAACGCCTGAGCCTCACCGCCCTGCTCGTCCGCGACTACGACGAGGCCATCGACTTCTACGTCCGCAAGGTCGGCTTCGACCTCAGGGAAGACACCGACCAGGGCGGCGGCAAGCGCTGGGTCGTGGTCAGCCCGTCGGGCGGCGGCGCAGCCTTGCTGTTGGCCAAGTCGGCGGAGGCCAAGGGCGTCGGCGAACAGGGCGCCGGACGCGTGTTCCTGTTCCTGCAGACCGACGACTTCGACGCCGACCACGCCCGCATGAGCGCGGCCGGCGTGCACTTCCTCGAGGCGCCGCGACGCGAGGCCTACGGCGCCGTCGCGGTCTTCCAAGACCTCTACGGCAACCGCTGGGACCTGATCGAACCCGCCAGGTCCTAGGCGGCGGGCGCCGGCTCGGCGGCCTGCGCCGCGATGAGGGCGTCGTCGATC
>JBOHKZ010000311.1:0-4475 GCA_050729355.1 Phenylobacterium sp.
GAGGGGATGGGTGAGCTGCCCCCAGGTGATCTCGATCATTCGCGGCGCACGTTCGGCGACCGCGGCGCGGCCGACGGCATGGACGGCCGGATAGTTGGCTTCCAGCAACCCCTCGCCGGTGACGACGGTGATCTGCGCGCCGTATTGCTCGGCGATCTCGCGCGCGATGGTCTCCAGCTGCAGCGGACCCATGTCGTTGGGCGGCGTGTTGATCATGTCGCGGGCGAGCGCGCAGGCATGCGCGACGTGGCGCACCTCCTCGACGTCGACACCTTCGGCGACCAGCTTCGGCCGGTCGCCGACGTGGGCCTTGTAACGGTCGAACCGATAGCTCCCCAGCGCGAAGGCGAGCGCGATCTGCGCCAGTTCCAGTTCGGCGGGCGCCTGGGCGATCTTGTAGACCGCCGCCGGCAGCTTGGCGGCCAGGGCGCGGAAGGTCATCGGATCGGGCTTCGCGCCCAGGCCGAAGAGCACCCGTTCCGCAGCGCCCTTGGCGTCAGGGACGACCAGCACCTGGCCGGCCTTGCCCTTGAACTCGTTCAGCGCCGCGAAGGGCGCGACGAACGCCGGCGCGGCCTTGAGGGCCGCCGCCACATCGGATTCCGCCAGCGCGTAGACCAGAACGATCGGGGCGTCTGCGGCTTCGAGGATCACTTCGGTCATGGCCGGCCTTGAAACGGAGAAACCTGACCCCTGCTCTAATCGCCTCAGATCGGCAGTCCAATAGCCTGCATCAGGGTCGAGGCCGGAAACGCCACGAGGGCGCCGACAGCGATAGCGACACCGTAGGGAACGTTTTCATCCGGTTCGGCCAGTCGAACGAACCATGCCGGGCCGCTCAGGACGTAGCCCCGGAGCAACGGCGAACGCAGCCCGAGCAGGCCGACGGCGAGCGCGCCGCCCGCAAGTCCGGTCACCGCGAGATAGGTCATCAACGCTGGCCAGCCCAGCCAGAGCGCCGCGGCCGCGAACAGCTTGGCGTCGCCGCCGCCGATCCAGCGCAGGGCGAACATCGCCATGCCGGCGATGAGGGCCGCGACCCCGATGGCGAAATGCAGACTGATCGTCGGCAGCGGCAGCCCCATGGCCAGGGCCGCGATCGGAAATCCGGCGACCAGCGCCACCGAGAGCCAGTTGGGGATGGTGTAGGTCACCAGGTCGCGCAGCGCGCCGGTGATCACCAGAGCGGAGAAGACCAGGAGCGGCAGGGTCTGGAGCAGGTGCATCATGCTCAGATCATCCCCCAGACGGGTGAACGGACCGTTGCACCGCCGGGCCTGATCCCAAAACGCAAAACCCCCCGACGGTGGACCGTCGGGGGGTTCCGTGTGTGACCTGGAGGGGTCGCTTACGGAAGCTTGGAGTTGATGTCGTTGAAGGTCTTCTCGAGCTTGGTGCCGATGAAGCCAACGGCCGTAACGATGACGGCGGCGATCAGCGCGGCGATGAGGCCGTACTCGATGGCCGTGGCGCCGGATTCGTCCTTCATGAAGCGCGTAACGAACTTGGACATTTTCTATCTCCTTTGAAGCGAGCAGTGCGGTTGGTGTGGGCTTCAAGCATTAAGCCTGCTCGCCCTCGATGCACCCTCAACTTCGCAGATCGCGCTTAATCTCCAGTAAACGTGGCAAGTATTGACGGAATTTTTCTTTGGTAAATCGATCTTAATGATCAACATTGATTAACCAAACGCCGATTTCCCTGTGAAATCTGCTTTGCTTTACCCATTTTAGAATTTGATTAGCTGCAATCCGGTAGATTGCGGTCTCCATTGTAATGAGGACGCCGTGCGCAACCTCCGCCTTCCCCGTCTTTCCCGCATCAACCTGTTCACGGCCCGCTTTGCGCGCGAGGAGCGGGGCGCCGTGGCGGTCGAGGTCGGCCTGGTCCTCCTGCTCTTCGTGACCCTGGTCTTCGCCCTCATCGAGCTGGCCATGGTGTTCCTGGCCTCCGCCAGCCTGGAGACCGCGGTGCAGGTGGCCGGCCGGCAGATCCGCACGGGCGAGTTCCAGCAGAGCGCGTCGAACTCCAGGGTCGACTTCCAGAAGCTGGTCTGTGCGAACATGGGCTGGCTGAGTTCGCAGTGCGCCACCGACGCCTTTGTGGAAGTGCAAACCTTTGCGAGCTTCTCCGACCTGGCCGCCAACCCGCCGCTGCCGGCGGCCACGTTCAAGCCCACCACGCCCGCGACGACGCCCAAGACCTGTTTTACGGCGGGCAATCCGACCGACATCGTCCTGGTCCGGGCCTATTTCAGGTGGCGGCTTTTCACGCCCTTTCTGGATCACGGGCTCGAGAATATTCCGGGCGCCGGCCTGCGGCTGATGAGCTCGGCCACGGCGTTCCGCAACGAGCCCTATAGCGAGCAACCAGCCCTGGGAGCCAAATGTTGAAGCGTTTCCGCAACGATGAGCGCGGCGTGGCGGCGATCGAGTTCGCCCTCCTCTTCCCCATCATGCTGCTGCTTTACTTTGGCGTCGCCGAACTCACCGTGGGCATGATGGCCAACGGACGCGCGGCGCACGTCGCCTCGGTGGTCGGCGACCTCGTCACCCAGATGCCCTCCGTCAAACAGCAGGACATGAACGACGTCTTCCTGGTCGGCAGCGCCATCATGAAGCCGTTCCCGACCGCGTCGTTGAAGATGACCGTGACCAGCATCCAGGCCGACAGCAGCGGCTCCCCCAAGCTCGTCTGGCAGTGCGTCAAGGGCAGCACTTGCACCAAGCCCACCGGGACGGCGCCCGGCTTTCCGTCCGGCCTGCTGGGGGCCAATGAAGGCATGATCCAGACCGACGTCGAGTACACCTATACCTCGCCGACCCGGCTGACGATGCCGCTGCCGCTGACCTTCAAGTCGAAATACTACATCAAGCCGCGCCGCTCCGACGCGGTGCTGTTCGCCGGCTAGAGGGCGCGGTCAGCCGATCCGCCGGCCGCCGCCCTTGACGAACGCCAGGCCCAGCAGACCCACGACCAGCAGCAGGATAATGGTGGCGAACCCTCCCTGCTGGCTGTGGGTCACCCGCGTGCCGATGTTGACCAGAGAGGGCGCGAGCCAGGCCGTGGCGACGCCCGAGAGCGCATAGACTCCAAAGAAGGCCCCCGTCTGCTCCGGCGGCGTGATCCGCGTCAGCGTCGTGCGGCTTGAGGCGTACTGGGCGGTGATGAAGACCGCATTGGAAAAGCCGATCAGCAGGAACACCAGGTCCGGAAGGGTTCGATAGACCGGCCCGTTCCACAGCGGCGGGTGCGTGGCGGGGTCATAGGACCAGAGGAACAGGATCCTGTCCGGCGCCATGCCCAGCAGGGCGATCAGGCCGAGGATCGCCATGAAGATCGAGATCCGAAGAGCGTTCTTGGGCCCGATCGCGGCGTCCAGCCAGCGGCCGACAAATCCGCCCAGCACCGCCAGCACGCTCAGGATGATGCCGGTGGCCAGCAGGGCCAGGGCGTCCCACTTCATCACCCCGGCCGCGAAGACCCCGAAGAAGAACAGCACCCCGTTCATCCCGTCGACGAAGAACATTCGCGAGGCCAGGTAGATCACGGCGTCGCGGTAGTGGCGCACGGTCTTCAGCATGCCCCAGAGGTCGGCCGCGCCCTCTCGAAAAGCCTTCAGGGCGGGAACCCCGGTCTTCGGCGCGTCCGGCGTGAACAGGAAGATGGGGATCGCCCCCAGCGCGAGGATGCCGGCCGCGAGGATCGCCACCACCCGCTCGGGCTCGTGCGTCGCGGGGTCCAGGCCAAAGAGCGGGGCGGCCGGCACCCAGGCCCAGTTCACCTTGCCGGGCAGGGCGAACGCCCACGCCGTAAAGGCCAGCGCCAGCACCGAGGCGGCGTTGCCCAGCGACAGGGCGAGGCCGGATGCGCTGTGTGCGCCCTTGAGCCCCGCGGCGCGGATCAGCATCGAGTTGTGCAGCACCTCGGAGTAGGCGAACAGCACGTTGACCACCATGGCGATGGTCATGGTCATGATGATGGTGAGCCCGCTGCCGTCGGGCTTGGCCCACCAGAGGCTGAAGATCAGCGGTATCATGCAGGTCACCGCGAGCGCCAGCCAGCGCTTGCGCGGTCCGAGCTTGTCGATGGAAGCCCCCAGGAACGGCGCCGTCGCCATGACGATCCAGCCGGCATACTGCTGGAAGCGGGAGATCAGCTCCTGGCCCCGAACCGGATCGCCGACCATGGTCGAGGCGACGTAGGGCATGAAGATGTAGATCGTCATCAGGATGACGTAGGGGTCGCGGCCGCCCTCGAAGATCGCCCAGGCGACGCCGCCCCGGTTCAGCTTCGCGTCGCCGCCCAGGTCGGCGATGATGGGCGGATCAGCCACCGACGATGGTCCATGAACCTCGAGCGGTGCGGATTCGGTCACGGCGGTCTCCCCGGCGGCTGGCGGGGCACGTTAGCGGACGGCGGCGGGTTGTCGACTACGCGGCCAGTCTCGCGTCGACCGCCGCCAGCGCCTCGGT
>JBOHKZ010000312.1:0-13029 GCA_050729355.1 Phenylobacterium sp.
GCGGCTGGTCGCGGTAGATCAGGCGGCCCGTCCGCCAGGCGTAGACGTCGGCGGGCGCCACGGCGCGCACGTGGGCGTCGGCGGCGCCCTGCGCATGATCCAGGCGCTGGCCGGGGCGCAGCCGGAACGCACGGCCCGGCGCGTCTTCATTGGGCCGGACCTCGACAACGCCGCGATCGACGGTGACGGAGAGCTGACCCTCGCGGCGGCGGACGTCGAAGCGCGTCCCGACCACGCGCACGGTGCGGTCGCCGGCGGCGATCAGGAACGGCCGCGAATGGTCCGAAGCGACATCGAACACCGCCTCGCCCTCGGGCATCGACACGCGCCGCTCATGACGCGCCAGCGTGACCGTCATCCGGGTGCCGGCGTTGAGGTCGACCTTGGTGCCGTCGGCGAGCGTCACCGTGCGGTGTTCGCCCTTGGCGGTGGTGTAGGTCTGCGGCGGGGCGCTGAGCAGGCTGACCGGCATGATCGCCAGCGCGACAGTGGCGGCCGCGGCCATGCCGCCGGCCACGATCCAGCCGCGACGGGCATTCGCGGGCCGCGGGGCGGGCAGACGGCGCAGGTCGAAGGCGATGCGCGGCGCGGAGGCCTCGACCTCGAACATCACGCCGAGCGCGGCGTCATAGGCCAGGGCGTTGTCGTCGGAGGCGCTGAGCCAGGCGTCGAACGACAGCGCCTGATCCTCGGTGAGATCGGCTGTCTGCAGGCGCACGACCCAGTCGGCCGCTTCCGCGCGGCGGCCGTCCTCGTCCCTGGGCCATCCCTGGATCATCGGTCCATCCGACGCGCCCGGAAAAGGACGCCTGTCAGTGAGTAAGACGCCACCGCGCGGCGCCGCCCCCCGGTCAGGATTTGCAATTTCCGGTTGTTCATGGCGCAAGCTTCGCCGTAAGCGCTTTCAAGGCCGCGCTGACGTGTTTCTCGACAGCCTTGACCGAAAGGCCCATGGCGCGGGCGGTCTCGGCATGGCTGAGGCCTTCGAGCTTATGCAGCCTGAAGGCGCGGCCCATCTGCGGGGCGAGATCGCCGACCGCAGCCACCAGCTGGCGCAGGCGCTGGGCGGATGCGGCGGCCTCGTCGGCGGGTGGGTCGTCGGAAATGTCGACGCCGCCCAGGTCGCTGCGGGAGAGCTGGCGCCAGGCGCCGTCGCGCGCCGCGCTACGGGCCTCGCCGCGGGCGCGGTCGAGCATCAGGTTGATGGCCATGCGGTAGAGCAGAGCCGAGGCGTTGCCCACCTCCGCGCCGCGGTCGCGGGCGGCGAGGCGCAGGTAGAGCTCCTGCGCCAGGTCCTCGGCGGCTGCCATGGAGCCGGCCCGCGCGGCGAGGAAGCGCACGATATTGTCGCGACGCTGAAGGTATTCCGCCAGCAGCGGGTCGTCCGCATCCCGCGCGGCCACGCTCATAGGACCCAGCTCCGGGGAACTGGTCGCCGAGGCGGGCGAGGAAGGCGCGCGAGGATCATCCTGGGTCCGGTAAGGTCCAGCTTGTGTGTGCCGCAAATCGGGGACCGGCGCCAATGTTCGCGTTCCCTGGGGCGCTCAAGCCGCGGCCAGCGCCGCGTCCTTTAGGAAGCCCAGAAGGGCCGCGTTGAAGGCCTGTGGCTGGTCGATGTTGGCGCTGTGGCCCGCCTTCTCGATGACGGCCTTCTTCGCGCCCGGGATCTTGGCGGCCATGTAGTCGGAGGCCGCGAGGAACGGCGTGTCCTCGGCCCCGACGATGACGATCGAGGGCACGGCGATGGTCGGCAGGCTCTCGATCACGCGGGCGTCGCGCTGGGTGAGCATGCCGCGGGCGGCGCGGGCCAGGCCCGTGGCGTCGCGATGCCGGGCCTGCCGGACCTCGGCGCTGGCCTTGGAGAGGTCGCCCAGGCCTTCGGCCTCCAGCCGCTCGGCGCGGCGCAGCGCGTTGGCGTTCCAGCCGTCCCGGGCCTGGTCGTTCTTGTAGCCCGGTCCGGTGTCGATGATCAGCAGGGCGCGGGTGCGTTCGGGGTGCGCGCGGTGGAAGGCCAGGCTCATGTAGCCGCCGAGCGAGAGCCCGCCGATGACGGCGCTCTTCGCCCCCACAGCGTCCAGCAAGGCCGCCATGTCGGCGACGGTCGCCTCCTCGGAATAGGTGGCCGGATCCTGCGGATAGTCGCTCGCGCCGTGGCCGCGCATGTCCCAGGTGATCACCTTGAAATAGGGCGAGAGCGTCGCGAGCTGACCCTGCCACATCTCGCCGGTCGCGGAATATCCATGGGTCAGGAGGAGGGCTGGACCGTCCCCGGCGACGTCATAGTGGATCTTGACCCCGTCGCGGTCGAGCATGGGCATGGCGGGCTCCCGTCGCTTCGGCTCTTGCCGGCCGACGGCGCAATCTAACACGCTGTGCGCGAAGGGGTCAGGCGGACTTGCCGGCTTGGTGCAGGTAGCCGGCGTCGAACTCGCCGGCGGCGGTGAGCCCCGGCCAGTCCATGATCACCAGTTCGCCGCCCTGGAAGGACAGGAGGCCCTCGCCGCGCAACGCCTGGAGGGTGCGGTTGGTGTGGACGGCCGAGAGCCCGAGTGCGTCGCTCAGATGCTGCTGGGTGATGGGGAAGGAGCAGCGGTTCTGGTGCACCAGCCCGGCGGCGCGCATCCGGACGATCATTTCACAGAAGAGGTGCGCGATACGGGCGTAGGCCGAGCGGCGGCCCATACCGACCATCCACTCGCGGAAGACGGCCGCCTCGACCAAGCTGGTGCGCCAAAGGGCGCGCGCCACCCGCGGATTGGCTTGCATGATCTCCGCCAGCTTCGCATGGGGGATCAGCCCGACCTCGCCGGCGTAGAGGGCGGTGACATTGTGGTCCATGCCGAGGAACAGGCCCTGCAGATCGCAGACGTCGCCCGGGATGTGAAACGACATGATCTGGCGACGGCCGTCGGGCAGGGTCTTGTGACGGAAGGCCTGGCCTTCCAGCAGAACGCGACAGTGGGATGGCGCATCGCCCTCGACCACCAGGTCTTCGCCGGGCGCAGTTGTCCGTGTCGAGACGACCAGGCTTTCGACGGCCCGTTGCTCGTCCGCCGAGAGAGCGCCGTAAAGCTGCAGATTCGCGGTGAGTCGTCTGACCATCGGACATGGCAGAACACGTCCGGCGAAGACGCCGAATTAACTGGGTTAATCCGCGAAGCTTGACCGTAGTCGAGCGGCGGCGGCCGTCGAGATACCGGTATGGTCTAAAAGGTGCAGGTAGCCTGCGTCGAAGTCGGCGGCGACGCGCAGGCGGTCCCAGTCCAGCACCAGAATCGAGCGGCCATGCCAGGTGATCAGCTCATCCCGCCGCAGGTCCTGTAGCACCCGGTTCACATGCACGGTGGAGAGGCCCGCGGCGTCTCCAAGCTCTGCCTGGGTCATCGGCAGCTCGAAGGCGCCCCCGTCGAGAAGGCCGAGCGCGTCGCTGCGGACGTGGATTTCGCAGACCAGGTGGGCGATACGTTGATGGGCGGTGCGACGCCCCACGCCCGCCAGCCATTCGCGGCCGATCGAGGCGTCGATCAGGGTATCGCGCCAAAGCGTTGCGGCCAGATTTGGATGGCGCTCGCAAAGGTCGCGGACCGCGCCGTGCGGGATGTAGGCCGCCCGGCCGCGGCCGAGCGAGGCCAGGCCGTGATCCATGGTGTCGAGGTGAAGGCTCATCAAATCCGGGATGTCGCCTGGCAGGTGCAGGGACAGGATCTGGCGCTGGCCGGCGCCCAGGACCTTGTAGCGGCAGGCTACGCCCTCAAGGATCAGGCAGCACTCGGTGGAGGGCTGATCCTCGCGCAGCAGATCCGTGCTGGCGGCGAAGACTCGCAGGCGCAGGGGAAGATCGCCCAGCGCCGACTGTTCTTCCGCCGACACCGGGGCAATCGTCTGCAACTTTCGGATAAGGCGCGCGTGTTCCGCTGAGGGGCCCTGGGCCATGCCGGTGTCCGAGGGGCGTGACCACGACAGGCCGGATCGGCGTCGGCGTGCACGCCAATCTCTTTAAGCCAACATACGCCTATTCCGTGGCGCCGCGGCTAACATAGATCAGTTCAAGTGAATGGGCGGGATCAGGCCCGGCGGCTGATCCGGTCTTCGCCGGCGGGGCTTTCGCAGTTGGCGGCACGCCGGATAGCGCTGATCAGGCCCGAGACCAGGATCGGCTTGGCCACGAAGTCGTTGAAGCCCAGGTCCAGGTACTCCTGCGGGCGGCGCGAAACGATGTCGGCGGTCAGGGCGATCACCGGCGTGTCCCGCGAAGGACAGTTCGACGTGCGCAGGCGCTCGACGGTCTCGATGCCGCCCATGCCAGGCATGTGGATGTCCATGAGCACGACGTCGAAGGTCTGTCGCGCCAGGGCGGCGAGGGCCTCTTCGCCGGAGGAGGTCTTCACCGAGATATGGCCGAACGCCGTCAGGATCTCTTCGACCACCCGCAGATTCATGGGGTCGTCGTCGACGTGCAGCACCTTCAAGGTGCGTCCGGCCGAGGGAAGGGACTGCGACACCGCGCGGCTCCAGAGGCCGGGTCCATCCTCGAAATGAAGAAGGCTGCCCGACGGTCTTGACGCGCAACCTGGGGCCAGAACGCTAAAGTAAGGCTTACAGGCTTGGTTAAGGTTCGTTAACGGCCGCGAAGACTGAAAACCCGGAAGGATCGTCCCAGCTTCGGCCGGGGAGGGCCGCTGACTTCGGCGGATAGTCTTCCCAGCCGACAGGCTTTCGAAGGTTAAGCTCCAGTCGCCTGGAAGGTCTTCGGCGCCTTTGCAGAGACCCGCCATCCGGACTTCCGGGGGAGGAGTGAGGGCCGCCGAACGAAGGGCTGGTTCGTCCTGGGGTGGCGGCTTCGTCCGGATGGCGAGCTCAAACATGCAATTCTTACGAGTTGCATTAAAACTATACGTCCAGATCCGACCCTTTGCAAGGGCGAATTTCAGGAGGCGTCGGGACGGCTATTGGGTCTGGAGCACTTCGCCGGTGACGGCGTAGCCGCCTTGCAGCCAGGCGGCCACCTCACGGGCGGCGGGGTGATCGAACTCGGCGTAGCGATCGAGAAGCTTTGCCCGGCGCGCGTCCGAGATCTGGTCGAGACCGTCGTCCTGCAGGGTCAGGAGGTCGGCGGTCAACCGGGCGGCCAGGGCTTCGCCGCAGACCTGCCGCGCGGCCGCCTGGAACGCCTCGCCATAGGCGTAGTCCTGGCCCTGGGTGTAGCTCGCCGCCAGGGTGAGCATCGGGATGGCGCTGAGGGTCGGCTGCGAGGCCGGGTTCACCGCGTGGCCGGAGAGGTGGCCGGCGTTGGCTGCCGGGCGGCCGGTAAAGGCGCGCAGGTGGAGGTGGCGGCTCATTCGTGGGCCGTCGTTGACCGGATAGTTGTCCCAGAGGAACGGCTTGCGGCCCAGTTCGTCGGTCACCCTGGCGAGATGGCCCGGCGAGATTTCGCGGCTGCAGACCTCCTCGCCGGTCCACATGATGCCGATGGCCGGATCGAGCGCCGCTCCCAGGTCGCGCAGATAGCCGGCGGGCCTCGGCCCGAAGACGCGGTCGAGGACAGGATCGTCGGTGTAGTAGCTGGGACAGACGATCAGGCGTTTGGCGGCGGTGCGCTCGGCGGCGAAGGCGACAATCTCGGCTTGTCGGCGGGCGAGGTCCGAGAGGTCGCCCTTCATGTCGTCGAAGAGGATCGCCAGCCACTCGCAGCCCGCAGCGTCCAGGGCGGCGAGCTTGTCGGTCAGGGCGGCCTTGGCCTCTGCGGTGAAGTCGAAATGCAGCTCGAAGGGGCTGAGGCCGACGCCGAACCGCACGTCGTGGGCGCGGCAGTCGGCGGCGAAGGCGGCCAGCGCCGCCAGTTCCGTGTCGGGATGCGGCTCACGCCAGCGCCGTCGCAGATAGGCGTCGGCCTTGGGGGCGTAGAGGTAGAAGTCGTAGCCGTGCGGCTTCAGGAACCGCATGAGGTCGGACCGCTCGGCCCAGCTGTAGGGGCGGCCGAAGAAACCCTCGATGGTCCCCAGGTCCATGGTCATGGCTTGGCGGCTCCAGGCCGGAAGGTGGCCAGGACGACCATTAGTTCGGGTTCCGCCACCAGGGCGGCGGCCTCGGCGAGCGGGAGCCACCGCTTCTCGCGCTGGCCAAGCTCCGGATACTCCTCGGCCTCGCTCTCGACGCACAGCGCGAAGACCGCGACGCGGACGTGCTGCAGGCGGCCGTTCCTCAGGCGCTTGTCATAGGCGTAGGCGCCGACGGGCGTCTTGGCGACCTTGCCCACGACGCCGGCCTCCTCGAAAGCCTCGCGCGCGGCGGACTTGGCCGACTTCATGCCCTTGATCGGCCAACCCTTGGGGATCACCCAGCGGCGGGTCTCCCGCGAGGTGATCATTAGCACCTCGACCTCGCCATCGGCGTTGCGGCGCCACGGCAGGGCCGCGAACTGCGCCCGCGGCTCGCGGTCCGGCTCGCGGTTCGACGGCTTGGGCGGCGGCTTCTTGGCGGGTGCGGGCTTGGCCATGGTCAGCCGAACGTCCGGTCGGCCAGGCGGGCCAGGAAGTAGAACCCCGCGGCGATCAGGCCGGCGGCCGGCATGGTGACCACCCAGGCCCAGACGATACTGCCGGCGATGTTCCAGCGCACGGCCGAGACCCGCCGGGCGGCGCCGACGCCGACGATGGCGCCGGTGATGGTGTGGGTCGTCGAGATCGGTACGCCCATGTGGGTCGCCAGGAAGATGGTGATCGCCCCGCCGGTCTCAGCACAGAATCCCTGCTGCGGCGACAGCCGGGTGATCTTGGAGCCCATGGTGTGGACGATGCGCCAGCCGCCCATGAGGGTGCCGAGCCCCAGCGCGGCCTGGCAGGACAGCACCACCCAGAGCGGCACGTGGAACTCGCCCGTTAGGTTGCCGTGCGCGTAGAGCAGGACGGTGATCACACCCATGGTCTTCTGGGCGTCGTTGCCGCCGTGTCCCAGCGAGAAGAGCGCCGCGGAGACGAACTGCAGCTTGCGGAAGGCGCCGTCGGCGAAGGCCGGCGAGGCCTTCACGAAGGCCCAGGAGACGATCAGGACGAGCAGCAGGGCCAGGCCGAAGCCCAGCGCGGGCGAGACGACGATGCCGGCCACCGTCTTGCCGACACCGGACCAGATCACGGGGCTGAACCCCGCCTTGGCGATGCCGGCGCCCAGCAGGCCTCCGATCAGGGCGTGGGAGGACGAAGACGGGATCCCGGCCAGCCAGGTGACGATGTTCCAGGTGATCGCCCCGCCGAGCGCCCCGAAGATCACCGCGTCGGAGACAATGCTGGCGTCGATGATCCCCTTGCCGACCGTGGCCGCCACATGCTGGCCGAAGAACAGGAAGGCGATGAAGTTGAAGAACGCCGCCCAGATCACCGCATAGCGGGCCGGCAGGACGCGGGTCGAGACGATGGTGGCGATGGAGTTGGCGGCGTCGTGCAGGCCGTTCAGGAAGTCGAACAGCAGGGCGACCGCAATCAGCGCGATCAGCAGCAGGCCCGGGCCAGAGAGGTCCATGCGCCTAGAGGTGCTCGATCAGCACGGAGCTGATCTGGTTGGCGACGTCCTCGAAGCGGTCGACGACTTTTTCCAGGTGATCGTAGATCTCGGCGCCGACAATGAAGGCCATCGGATCGCTGCGTGCTGGGCCGTGATAGAGCGCCGAAATCCCGGCGTCATAGAGCCGGTCGGATTCGTCCTCGAGCCGGGTGACCTCGTCGGCGATGGCGTTGAGGCGCGCGGCGTTGCCCCGCAGCGTCCTGAGGAGCGGCATCGCCTCGGCGACCAGGTCCGAGGTTTTGACGATCACGTCGCCCAGCTTGACCATGTCGGGATGAAACGACCGCTGATCGAAGAGCATGATCGCCTTGGCGGTCTTGTGCATCTGGTCGATGGCGTCATCCATCGAGGTGATCAGGTCGCGGATGTCGCTGCGGTCGAAGGGCGTGATGAAGGTGCGCCGCACGTCCAGCAGCACGTCGCGCGTGACCGTGTCGGCTTCCTCCTCGTGGCGGGCCACCTCGGCGCAGAAGGTCGGCACGGTGTCTCCACCGTCCAGGACCTGGCGCAGCGACCGCGCGCCGGCCTGCAGCGTCACAGCGTGGGCCTCGAAGAGGTTGAAGAACTTGCCCTCCTTGGGGAGCAGCGCCTGGAACCAGTTCAGCATCGTGGAGCTCGCAGTCTCAAGGTCGCTGGGCGGCGGAGCGCAGGCGCGTCGGCAGGAGCGCGCCCTTGGCCGACAGCACGGGATAGGCCGCCCCTTCGATGAGGTGCGAATTGACTCGCTTCAAGTCCCGTAGCGCATCGAGGTGCAGGGAACTGGTCTCGACGGTGGAGACGTTGCCGGATTGCAGCCGCTGGTAATGGGCGGAAACCGCGTCGGCCTCGACCGCGCGGAAGGCCTCTTTTTCCGCCGCCAGCACGCGCGCCGCGTCCTCGTCGCCGCCCACGAACAACGAGGCGGCCAGGCGCAGGTTGGCCAGCAGGCGGTCGACCAGTGCGACAAGGTCGGCCTCGCCCTCCGGTGAAAAGGCGAGGCCGCGCTTCAGGCGGCGGCTGGCGACACTGAGCAGGTTGCGGTCCACCAGGTCGCCGGCGTGTTCGAGGTTGGTGGCGAAGGCCAGGATCTGGGCCAGGCGTTCCGCGTCGGTTGGCTTCAAGGTCGCCGGAGGGATGGAGATCAGATAGGCCTTGATGGCGGTGTTCAGCCGGTCGAGCACGTCGTCGAGCTGCTTGATGGTCTCGATCTGGGCGCGGCTGGAGGCGGAGAGCGCCTCGCGCAGGCCCGTCAGCATCGCCTCGAGGGTGTCGGCCATGCGCAGAGCCTCGCGGGTGGCGGCCCCCAGCGCCAGGGCCGGAGTCCCGCGGATCGCCGGATCGAGATAGAGCGGCGCGCCCGGCTCGACACCCTCGGCGCGCTGCGGCACGAGGCGCACGACCAGCTTCGCGTAGCCGCGGATCCACGGCAGGAAGGCCGCGGCCAGGGCCACGTTGAAGAGGGTGTGGAAGATCGCCAGCGCCCGGGCCGGCGAAGGGCCCAGCATCCCGGCGTAGGGGCTCCAGAAACGGAACAGCACCAGCGCAGCGCCAACGCCGACGATGCGGTTGAGCAGGTTTCCAAGAGGCACGCGCTGGGCGGCGGGATCGGAACCCCCGGCGCGTTCCAGCACGGGATTGATCGCCGCGCCCAGGTTGGCGCCCAGGACCAGCGCCAGCCCGGTGTCGAGGCCGACCATCCCCTTGGCGACCAGCGACATGGCCAGCAGCACGGTGACGACGCTGGAGTGGGCGGCCCAGGTCAGCAGGGCGGCGATGAGCACCGCGAGCGGCAGGTAGTCGCCAACGTGGGAGAGGACGGCGTGGGCCCCAGGATTGGCGACCACACGCTCCAGCAGCACGAGGAACTGGTGCAGGGCCGTGAGCACCAGGCCCAGGCCGATCAGGACGCGGCCGAAGTCATGGGACTCGTCCCTGGCCCGGCGGAAGAGGACGACGCCCGCCAGGACCAGCAGGGGCGCCAGCGCCGCGACGTCGAACGAGAGAAGTTGGACGACGAGGGTGGTGCCGATGTTGGCGCCGAGCATGACGGCGAGCGCCGGAGCGAGCTCCACCAGGCCCGAGCCCGCGAAGGCCGACAGCATCAAGGCCGTCGCGGTGGAGCTCTGTAGCGCCACGGTGACCGCCGCGCCTGCGCCCAACGCCTTGAAGCGGTTGGAGAGCGCGCCGCCCAGGAACGTCCGCAGCCTGGGCCCGAAGGTCCGCTGCACGCCGGTCTGCACCATATGCACGCCCCACAACAGGAGGGCGGCGAAACCGGCCAGGTCGAGGATGACGAGCGACAGCGAGATGGCGGCGGGCCTTCAGGGTGTGACTCGCGAGGCGCGAGGGGGAAGCCAGAATGATCCGTGACCGGATCAATGCAAGTCGCATCGCTTCCCTGCGACGTTGCGCGCGCCGCGCCGTGTCGGTTAAGTCGCAGGTCGAGTTTGGGGGACGCATGGCAGGAGTGATCGCGCTCGGCGAATGTATGGTGGAGCTGAGCCTGGGCGGGCCGGCGGTCGCGGCTGTCGGCTATGCCGGCGACACCTTCAACACCGCCGTCTATCTGAGCCGGCTCGGCGTGCCGACCGCCTACGCCACGGCGATCGGGGCGGGCGATCCGTTCAGCGCCGGCATCCTTAGCCTGATGGCGGCGGAGGGTCTGTCGCGCGATCTGGTGGTGGAGGCGCAGGGCCGCGTCCCCGGGCTCTATGCGATCCAGCGCGATGCGGCGGGCGAGCGCAGCTTCTTCTACTGGCGCGGCGAGGCGCCGGCGCGGGACTACCTCCAGCTCGTCGACCTGACGAAGCTGGAGGCGGCGATCGGCGGCGCGGACCTGGTCTATCTGTCGGCCATCAGCCTAGCGGTGATCGGCGAGGCGGGCCGTGCGGCGCTTACGCCGATGCTGGCCAGGTCGGCCACTGCGGGCGTGGCGGTGGCCTTCGACACCAACTACCGGCCCCGGCTATGGCCCAGCGCGGACGTGGGACGCGCCGCGATCGGCGCGGTGCTGCAGCATTGCCGCTACCTGTCGCTGAGCACCGCTGACGTCGAGGCCTTCCATGGCGGCTCGGCGGCGACGATCGCCAAGGAGAGCGCGGAGCACGGCTGCGAAGTCGTGCTGCGCGACGAGGACCGCACGATCAACGTCTATGCCGACGGCGAGCTGACGGCGTTCCCGGCCGAAGCCGTGGCCCAGGCGGTGGACACCACAGGCGCTGGCGACAGCTTCAACGCCGGATATCTGGCGGCCAGGCTCGGGGGCGCGACGGTCGCCGAGGCGGTCGCCAAGGCGCGTGCGCTCGCCGCTGTCGTGGTGCGCCACCCCGGCGCGATCATCCCCGCCGACGCGATGCCGTAACCCACGCCGTCACCCCGGACGGCCGAAGAGCCGATCCGGGACCCAGGGCCAAGCGCACTGCCAGACCCTATGGGTCCCGGGTCTCCGCTTCGCTACGCCCGGGATGACAGCTGAGGGATATTCATCTGCTGCCGGTCACACCGCTGCGCCGTAGACCACGAAGCCGCCGTTCGTCGCGACCTGGTCGTAGAGGCGCATGGCGGTCTGGTTGGTCTCGTGGGTGTGCCAGTAGACCCGCGTCGAGCCGGCGGCTCGCGCCCGCTCGTAGACCGCCTCGATCAGCGTCCGCCCGACGCCGCCGCCCCGGGCTTCGGCGTCGGTGAAGAGGTCCTGCAGATAGCAGTTCAGGCCGATCATCGTGGTCGAGCGGTGGAAGAGGTAGTGGACGATGCCGATCACTCGACCGTCGCGCTCGGCCACTAGGGCGTGGACCGGCTCGTCCTCGTCGAAGAACCGCGCCCAGGTGGTCTCGGTAATCTCGGCAGCCAGCGCGGTTGCGCCCGAGCGGCCGTAGAAGGCGTTGTAGCCATCCCAGAGCGGCCGCCAGGCGTCGCGGTCGGCCCAGGCGATCGGACGGACGGTGAGCTCCGCCACTAGAGGCTGACCTTGCCGCCGGCCGCGATGTAGCGGTCAACCTCGCTGGCCAGCACGGTGAGCGGCACGGAGCCGGTTTCGACCAAGAGATCGTCGAAGGTGCGCAGGTCGTATTTGGCGCCGAGCGCGCCCTTGGCCTTGTCGCGCAGGCGATTGATCTCGGTGTGGCCGACCTTGTAGCCGCAAGCCTGCCCCGGCGTGCCGCAGTAGCGGTCGATCTCGCTGGTCATGGAATCGCGGCTGCGGCCGGAGTTGTCCATCGCCCACTGGATCGCCTGTTCGCGGCTCCAGCGCTTGGCGTGTAGTCCGGTGTCGACCACCAGGCGCACGGCGCGGAACTTCTGGCCTTGCAGGTAGCCCAGCCGGCCGGCCCAGTCGGCGTCGTACATGCCGATCTCGTCGGCGAGCTGCTCGGCGTAGAGGGCGTAGCCCTCGACGTAGGCGTTGAAGCCCGAGAGCAGGATGCGGATCATCGGCAGCTTGCCGGTCTCGGTGAGATAGGCGCCTTGCCAGGCGTGGCCCGGAACGGTCTCGTGGTACGTCAGGCTGGGCAGAGTGAACTTCGGCCAGTTCAGGGTCGATTTCAGGTTGATGTAGTAGGTCGAGGGCCGAGAGCCATCGAGCGAGCCGGTGTTCATGTAGCCCTGGCCGGCGCCGTCCTGGATATCGGCGGGCACGCGCTTGGCGATCACCGGCGCCTTCAGGTTCAGAGTGAAGGCCTTGGAGAGTTGCGGACGCACGCCCGAGATGAGGCCGTTGAGGTAGGTGAGCAGCTGCTCACGGCCGGCGTCGGTGTCGGGGAACAGATATTTCGGGTCCTTGCTGAGCGCGGTCATCCGGTCGCCGACCGAGCCCTGGGTCAGGCCCTGGGCTTTCAGGAGGCCGTCCATGCGCGCCTCGATGGCCTGGTTCTGCTCCAGGCCCATCTTGTGGACCTCGTCCGGCGTGAGCGAGGTCGAGGTGCCTTCGCGCAGCAGCCAGCGGTAGTAGGCCTCGCCATCGGGCAGGCGCCAGACGCCGGCGTCGTGGGTCGCCTTGGGGTGCAGGCCCTTCAGCGTCGCGAGCTGGGCCGAAAGCGCCGGGTAGACGTCCTTCTCGACGAGGGCCTGGCAGCGGGCGCCCCAGTCGCCGGCGATGCCTTTTTCCTGGGTCTTGCGGACCAGCGTGGAGACCAGGCGCGCCTGGGCGGCCGGGACGGCCAGGATGCCCTCCTGCTGGCGCAGGGTGTTGGAAAGGATGAAGTCGGGCGCGATGACGCCCTTGCCGGCGTCGCGGCGGATGCGGTCGGTCTCCTGGCCCATGACGCGGCCGATCTCGTGCACGCGGGCGAGATAGGCCTCGGCGTCGGCGGCGGTCTCGATCTTGTGGGCGCTGTCGAGGAACTCCGGTCCCGCCGAATAGGCGCCGCCCTGCTGGCTGACCACGTAGGGCGTGGCGCTCTCGCTCATCGCTGAGGCCAGCGTGTTGTCGCCATAGTCGAACGGCGCGGCGTCGCGGCCGAGCTCCATGGCGTAGACCACGACGGCCTTGTTCAGCCG
>JBOHKZ010000313.1:0-3321 GCA_050729355.1 Phenylobacterium sp.
ATGTTGGATTCCGCCTATTTAGGGTCCGCTATTCTGGGGGCAGTCTGCTTCCTGATGGTGGCGGGAGTGCTGATATTGCTTTTGAGGGACTGGCGCGAATTTCAGAAGCGCCCACACCCGTTCCTGCCTGGGAAGCAGAGTGTGGTCGGGTTGGATAACTTCTTCGCGTGAAAAGCGTCCCTCACACCCGCATCTCCCGCCGAACCTTCCGCCCGGCGGGATCGATGCGTCAGCTTACTCCGCCGCGTCCTTCACCGGCTCCGGCGGCGTCCAGCGCAGGATAGGCTGCCTCGCGGCCCGCGTCTCGTCCATCCTTCGCCGCGGCGCATGATAGGGCGCGCCCGAGAAGCGCTCCGTCTCCCCGCGCTTGGCCGCCATTGCCAGATCCCGCAGGGTGGCGATGAACAGATCCAGCGAGGCCTTGGATTCGCTCTCCGTCGGCTCGATCAGCATGGCGCCGTGCACAACAAGAGGGAAATACATCGTCATCGGATGATAGCCCTCGTCGATCATCGCCTTGGCGAAATCGAGCGTGGTGACGCCGGTGTCTTTCAGCCAGGTATCGTCGAACAGCGCCTCATGCATGCAGGGCTGGTCGCCGAAGGGGGCCGACATCAGATCGTGCAGGCTGACGCGGATGTAGTTGGCCGAGAGCACCGCATCCTCGGAAGCCTGGCGCATGCCGTCGGCGCCGTGCGAGAGCATGTAGGTGAGCGCACGGGTGAACATGCCCATCTGGCCATGGAAGGCGGTAAGGCGGCCGAAGGGCGTCTCGCCGTTCATCACCTCTTCCTGCCGCTCGATCAGCACGCGCGCATTCACCACATAGGGGAAGGGCGCGAAGGGCGCGAGCTTTTCGGAGAGCACCACCGGCCCGGCACCGGGCCCGCCGCCGCCATGGGGCGTCGAAAAGGTCTTGTGCAGGTTGATGTGCATGGCGTCGACGCCGAGGTCGCCGGGGCGGACGCGGCCAACGATGGCGTTGAAGTTGGCGCCGTCGCAGTAGAAGTACGCGCCCGCGTTGTGCGCGACGCGCGCGATCTCGACGATGTCGCGCTCGAAGAGGCCGCAGGTGTTGGGGTTGGTGACCATGATGCAGGCGACGTCGGGGCCGAGCTTGGCCTCGAGGTCGGCGAGATCGACGCGGCCGTCGTCGGTCTGGGCGATCTCGCGGACCGAGTAGCCGACGAAGGCGGCGGTGGCGGGGTTGGTGCCGTGGGCGGAGGTCGGCACCAGGACGGTGCGGCGATGGCCGTGGCCGGCGGCCTCGTGGGCGGCCTTGATCGTGAGCAGGCCGCAGAGCTCGCCGTGGGCGCCGGCCTTCGGCGACATGGCGACGGCGGGCATGCCGGTCAGCGTCTTCAGCCAGTGGGCCAGGCGGTCCATCAGCTCAAGGGCGCCCTGGGCCGTCGACTGCGGCTGCAGGGGGTGGAGGTCGGCGAAGCCGGCGAGGCGCGCCATCTTCTCGTTGAGGCGCGGGTTGTGCTTCATCGTGCACGAGCCCAGCGGATAGAGCGCCAGGTCGATGGCGTGGTTCTTCTGCGAAAGCCGCACGTAGTGGCGCAGCGTCTCGGGCTCGGAGAGGCCGGCCAGGCCGATGCGCCCCTTGCGGACCAGGTCGCCGAGGTCCGAGGCGTCGTGGTCGGGTTCCGGCAGGTCGACGCCGGTCTTGTCCCAGCCGCCCAGTTCGAAAAGCAGCGGCTCGTCCTGCAGCAGGCCGCGGCCGCCGGTCAGCGACTGGAAGCCTTCAGAGTTGGCGGCGGTCGGTTGGGTGGGACGGCCCACGCTGGACATGCTCATCGGGCGATCCTCCCCTTCAGGGCGGCAATCAGGGCGGAGATGTCCTCGGCCGTGGTGGTCTCGGTGGCGGCGAGCAGCAGGACGTCGTCCAGGCCCGCGTGCGGGTCGAGGCGCGAGTAGGGGACGCCGGCAACCACGCCGTCGGCCAGGCAGGCCTCGACGAGGGCGGCGGCGTCGCCGGGGACGCGGACGGCGATCTCGTTGAAGAACCGGGGGGTGAGGATCTCGACGCCCGGCACGGTCGCCAGCGCCGTCTTCAGGTCGCGGGCCCGGCTGTGGTTCAGGGCGGCGAGCTGGCGCAGGCCGGTCTCGCCCAGCAGCGACAGGTGGATGGTGAAGGCGAGCGCGCAGAGCCCGGAGTTGGTGCAGATGTTGGACGTCGCCTTCTCGCGGCGGATGTGCTGCTCGCGGGTGGAGAGCGTCAGCACGTAGCCCCGCTGGCCTTGCGCATCGACCGTCTCACCGCAGAGGCGCCCCGGCATCTGGCGGACCAGCTTCTCGCGGCAGGTGAAGAGGCCGACGTAGGGGCCGCCGTAGTTCAGCGCGTTGCCGATCGACTGGCCCTCGGCCACGGCGATGTCGGCGCCCATCTCGCCGGGCGATTTCAGGAGGCCGTAGGAGACCGCCTCGGTGGTGACCACGACCAGCAGGGCGCCGGCGGCGTGGGCGGCCTCGGCGATCTTGGTCACGTCGGTGACCACGCCGAACACGTTGGGGGTCTGGACGACGACGCAGGCGGTCTCGTCGTCGATGGCCGCGATGACCGCGGCCTCGGCGTCGACGGCGGCCTTCTGGCGCACGATGGTCATGCCCTCGGCGTGGGCGATGGTCTGGGTGGTGGCGGCGTAGTGCGGATGGACGCCGCCGGAGAGGATCGCCTTCTTCCGGCGGTTCACCCGCTGGGCCATCATCACCGCCTCGGCGCAGGCGGTGGAGCCGTCGTACATCGAGGCGTTGGCGACCTCGAGGCCGGTTAGCGCGGCGACCTGGCTCTGGAACTCGAAGAGCACCTGCAGCGTGCCCTGGGCGATCTCCGGCTGGTAGGGCGTGTAGCTGGTCAGGAACTCCGAGCGCTGGATGATGTGGTCGACGCTGGCCGGCACATGGTGGCGGTAGGCGCCGGCCCCGCAGAAGAACGGACCTGCTCCCGCGGCGCGGTTCATCGCGGCCAACTGGCCAAGCTCGCGCTCCACCTCCAGCTCGCCGGCGTGCAGCGGCAGGTCGAAGAGGTCCTTCTTCCGCGCGGAGGCTGGGACGTCGACGAACAGCGCGTCGATGTCGGGCGCGCCGATGACGCCCAGCATCTGGGCGCGGTCGTCGGGTGTCAGGGGCAGGTAGCGCATCAGGTCAGGTCCAATGGAGATCGGGCAGGTCGGTGTTCAGTTTGGCGGCGTCTTGCCTCCCCTGCGGAGCGGGGGAGGGGGACCGTCGGCCGAGCGAAGCGGAGAGCCGATGGGGGAGGGGGCAAGCCTCAGGCTCGGCGTAACGGCGGCGTCGCAGACTCAGCACATGGGGCTCGCC
>JBOHKZ010000314.1:0-6769 GCA_050729355.1 Phenylobacterium sp.
CACAGGCGAGCCGGGGGGATCGATCGTCCTCAGCGATGTTGCGCCGAACTCCGGCTCCGTGGCCGCCAGAGGTCCTGCTCCGCAAGCGCCCTCGGGCGGAAACTACATCACGATCCAGGTGTCCCCCGAAATCGTGCCGCAATACGGAAGCCGTCCCGTCGTTGTTCGGCCGACCGGACCCGCCGTGAGCCCGGCGCTGCCGATGGTGTCTGCCAGCGCCCTCGGCGCGGCGTGGGCGAGCCGTGCTCCCAGCACCGCACCCAACGCCGACCTGATCCGTGCGGCCGAGGCCGCCAATGCGCAGCTACGGGCCGCCAAGGCTTCGCCTGCAGGCATCCAGAACGCCGATCTGAACGGCGCCGAACGGGCGATCAGGGAGCTGCAGCTACGGCAGAGGACCGCGCCGGATCCTGCGGTGCAGAGAGCGCTCGAGGCCGCCTCTGCGGAGTACAATAGGATCGTACACAAGGACACTCGGCTAACGCACGATGAGGGTAGCGCTCCGCAGACTTCCGCGGCCCAGGCGGCGACGGACGCCGCGGGCGTGATCAACCTCGACAAGCCCGGCGTGGTCGGAGCCCAGAGCCACAACACCTCTCCCCAGACGCGAAGGGCGCTCGGCACCTCCGGCGCCACCCATCAGTCCGCTCACCTAGTCCCTCAGGCGGTGGATCGCGCCATCGGCTCCAGTGCCGGCAGGGCGCTGACCGCCAACCTACTCACTGCGCTCCATCGGACGATCGATGGCGATTGGGTTCCCAGGTGGAAAGCAGCGGTTGCAAGCGGGCGCGAGATCACCGGCGGAGACGTCCAGAGATGGGTTGGCGAGGCCATCGACAAGGTCCCGCCCTCGATGCTCCCGGCCGAGACAAGGGGAACGCTGGGATGGATGCTGACCCTGGAACTCGAAGGGCTCGGTCTTGGCCCGGATACGGTGATCGTGCCGGCGAGACCATGATCCGCAAACCGCGCTTCACATCGCCGGCGGAACGCGGGTTTCCTCCTTGCTTGCGCCCTGGAGTTGTGGTGGTGTTGGCTCGATAGTCATCCAGCGTTTCATCAGATTGTGAACCATCTTGGGGGCGGGCCTCCGAGGCAGCGGACGTGTGCCTGCGCGTCGCGGCAGGTGGATTTCGCCGGGAGTCGCCCAGATGAGCTCGGACTTTCCCGGCAGTCCAAAGATCCTCAAGGGCGGCCTGGTGGCCTATCAACTGCCCGACCTCCTGCCGACGCTGATTGTCTTTCAATACAATCCTGACGAGGTGTCGCGCGACCTACGCAGCCGGGGCGGTCAGGGTGGCGGACGGGGCGACGCCAACCGCACCGACGGCCCGCCGGACGAGACGCTGACCTTCACCGTCGAGATCGACGCCGCCGACCCGTTGGCCGATCCCGGCAAGAACCCGGTCGTCATGCAGAACGGGCTGCACCCGGTCATCGCGGCGCTGGAGGGCCTCCTCTACCCGGCCTACGCGACCGTCATCGCCAACGAGGCGATGGCCATGCTCGGCAGCGGTCTGATCCTCGGAGAGCAGGCGCCGCTAGCGCTGTTGATCTGGGGACCCAAGCGCGTGCTGCCGGTCCAGGTGCAGAGCCTGTCGATCAAGGAGCAGGCGTTCGACGGCAAGCTCAACCCGATCCGGGTCAGCGCCAACCTGACGCTCCGTGTGCTGACCTATCGCGATCTGAACATCACCAACCCCGGCTACTGGGTGTTCATGGCGAGCTTCACGCAGAAGGAAGTGATGTCCGGCGTCAACACCATGGGCGACGCCTCCGCGCTCGCCAGCCTGGTCCCGTTCTAGGAGGCGCGGATGTTCACCCGCGGCAGCCGTTACGAACCAATCAAGGAGGCCGAACTCATCGACCGGGCCGGCCGCACGGTTCGCTACAAGCGCATGCGGTTCATCCCCGAGACGCCCGGCCCGCTGGCGATCGCTGTGCGGGAAGGCGACCGCCCCGACCTGGTCGCGAACCGGGTGTTCGGCGACGCCGAGCAGTTCTGGCGGCTGGCGGACGTCAACCTGACGCCGCGCCCGGTCGACCTGACCAGCGTGCCCGGACGGCGCCTCAAGGCGCCCGGACCCGGGGGCTGAGAGCCGGACCATGGCCCTCCTGCCCTCCTATTATCTTGTCCAGATAGCGTTCGCGCCGCTGCCGCCGCCGTTCAGCACGGCCCTGGCCGAGATCGAGGTGGACGCCACGGTCGACGGGGCCGCGGCGTTCCGGCTGCACTTCGACCTGAGCCGGACCTTCATGGGCGACTTCGACGCCATGGTGGTCGACATCTTCCGGCCGCTGGCGCCGATCCGGATCAGCGTCTCGGCCGGCCTGGGCGTCCCGCAGACCCTGATCAACGGCTTCGTCCGCGACGCCCAGCTCAGCGTATCGAACCAGCCCGGCCGCAGCGCCCTCGAGGTCAGCGGCATGGACGCCCTGGGCACGACGATGGGGCTCGTCCAGATGCCGGCGATCTGGCCCAGCCTGCCGGACAGCGAGGTGGCCCGCGCGATCTTCGCGCGCTACGCGGTCGCGCCGACCTTCGTCTTCCCGACCCCGCCGACCCGCACGGTCGTGGACACCACGACCACCCAGCATTCGAAGGACAACGCCTATCTGCGGCAGTTGGCGCAGCGCAACGCCTACGAGGTGTTCATCCAGCCGGACCCCTTGATCGGCCTGGACCAGGGCCATTTCCATCCGCCATTCACCGCCGCGCCGCCGCAGGGCGTGCTCTCCATCGACTTCGGCAGCCAGACCAACCTCAACAGCCTGAGCGTCGGCTACCAGATGCTGCAGCCGACCGGGGTCATCGGCGTCACAATCGAGCCGAAGTCCCGCGCCGTCGTGCCGGTGTTCGGGGTCGTGGGCAGCGAGCCGCCGATGGGCCTGGAACCGGCCCTGTTCCGTATCCTTCCGCCGCCGGTCGAGACCGTGGAGGTCAAGGACGCGACGAACCCGGCCGAGGCGATCTTCGGCGCCGTCGCGCGCGCCACCGAGAGCAGCCGGGCGATCCGCGCCAGCGGCGAGGTCGACGGGCTGAAGTACAGCCGTCCGCTGCTCCCCGGCCTGCCGGTGCTGATCCGCGGCGCGGGCCGCAGCCACAGCGGGCTCTACTACGTCACCAGCGTGTCCCATCACATCAGCAAGGGTGGCTACACCCAGCGGTTCCAGGCGGTTCGCAACGCGGTCGGTCTGACCGGCGCGGAAGTGTTCGTCGATCCGCTGGCGGCCGTATCCTGAGGAGGCGTCGATGCCCGACGACATGACCCTTTCCGGCGACCGACCCGAGGCGCGCGAGCGGGTCTACGGCAAGTACCGCGGCACGGTGATGAACGTGCTCGACCCGCTCAATCAGGGGCGGCTGATGGCGATGGTGCCGCAGTTGCTGGGCGCAATGCCGACCGGCTGGGCGACGCCCTGCGCCCCCTACGCCGGGCCGCTCTCGGGGTTCTTCTCGGTGCCCCCGGTAGGCGCCGGCGTCTGGATCGAGTTCGAGGGCGGCGACGTCTCGCGGCCGATCTGGGTCGGCGGCTACTGGGCGGCCGGCGAGCAGCCCATCGAACCGCTGTCGGCGCCCCCGACCCTGCCGACCACCAAGATCTGGCGCAGCGACCTTGGGCATACCGTGTCGATGGACGACGCGTTGCAGACGATCATGATTTCGGACGTCCTGGGCCAGAACAAGATCACCATCGACGTCAAGACCGGCACGGTGACGATCAAGGGGCTAGCGCGCGTGGTGATGGACGCGCCGCTGATCCAGGAAGGCGGCCCCACTGCGTTCCATCCGGCCGTGTTCGGCGACCAGCTGCTGCTCTACCTCACCCAACTGGTTACCCTGTTCAACACGCACGTGCACCCGGGCGAACTGGCGCTGGGCATCCTGCCGGTGACGCCCGCGCCGCCGGTAATGCAGATGCCGCCACCCAGTCCCAGCCTCCTTTCCAAGAAGGTGCTGCAGGGATGAGCCGATGCTGAAACCCGGGGGACTTCCGATCGATATGGGCGGCGGGGTCTTCGACCACACGCCCTACAACGGCTCGCTGGCGGCGCAGATCGAGGCCGAGCTGAACCAGTTGCTGTTCGACGACGGCATGACCCAACTGCCGCTGGACGACACGCAGGACACCCGCGAGCGCCGCCGCCTGTTCGTCGCCATAGCCCGCGGGGTCGTCCGCCATCTGCGCGACAACGCCGGGTCGATCGACGTCAAGGTGAACACCGTGCCGGTGACGGCCCACCCCGTGCTGCATGTGGACGGGATGTAGCCATGGGCGCGCTCGCATTCCCCTTCCACTTCGATGCGCGCGGACGGACGGGCGAGGCCAACGACGATGACCACGTCCGCGACATGATCAAGCTGGTCCTCTTCACCAGCCCCGGCGAGCGGGTGAACCGGCCGGACTTCGGCTGCGGCTTGAAGCAGCTGGTCTTCGCCCCGGCGTCCGACGCCTTGGCCGTGGCCACCCAGCAGCTGGTGCATGGCGCCCTGCTGCAGTGGCTTAACAACGTCATCCTGGTCGAGAGCGTCGACGTCGCGATCGACGACAGCACCATCACAGTAACGGTCGCCTACGGCCGCCGAGACACCGGCGAACGTCGCCGGGACGAGTTCACCCGACCCTTAGCCGCAACCTGAACAAGCCGGGCCATTCGGGCCCAGGGGCAACCCATGGTGGTTTCGCACCACGAGCCGATGGAATGCGACGACGAGCGACGCGACAGCGTGTTGCTCGCGCCAGGCCATCCGCTGAATGGCGTCGACTACGTGGAATACTGGCGCGATGATCTCGCGCCGCCCCAGCAGCAGCATCGGATCGAAGTCAATTTCCTGAAGGCCCCGGCTCCGGCGCTGATCGGGGCGCCCGCGCAGTTCACGGTGATCGGCGGCGTGCGGGTGGTGGCCATCAAGATCCTGCAGGTCGCCGCGGTGGCGGGCCAGCCGCTGCGGCTGGTGGCCTTCGCCGATCAGCCGGGGGACTTCTCCACCTACTATCTGCACGTCGAGCATCCGAGCCTGGATCCGGAGCGCTCCGATGCGGCGTTCGGATTCAAGGCCGGCTGCCCGACCGACTTCGACTGCCGACCACGCCACGACTGCGAGCCGGACGCGCTGGACGAGCCGGCGCTGGATTACCTGGCCAAGGACTATCAGAGCTTCCGGCGGCTGATGCTGGACCTCGCGCCGCTCCGGAACCCGAACTGGCTGGAATCCAATCCGGCCGATCTGGCGGTAACGCTGGTCGAGCTGCTGGCCTGGGCGGGGGACTACCTCAGCTACGAACAGGATGCCCTGCCGGGTACGGAGGGCTACCTCGACACCTGTCGCCATCGCATCTCGGCCGCCCGCCACGCGCGGCTGATCGACTACCGCATGCACCAGGGCCGCAACGCGGCGACCTTCGTGCACTTCCGCAGCGGCCCAGGCGCCGCCGGGGTGGTGCCGCAAGGCGCGCGACTGCTCACCCGGATATCGCAGCCGCTGCGCGGTCAGGCCGCGCCGCCGGGCGTCGTCATTCCCATCGGAGCCGACCTCGACGGTGATGCGGCGTTGCTGACCGCAGTGGTGTTCGAGACCACGGCGCGAGCGCGGGTCCTGGCGGCGCACAACGCCCTGCGCATCCATACCTGGGGCGACGCCGACTGCTGCCTGGCCCGAGGCGCCACGGAGGTCTTCCTCTTCGGCACGACGCCGGTGGGAGGGGCCGGGAACCTGGCCGCGTCGCGCCCCACCTTCGCGGTCGGCGATTACCTGCTTCTCGAAGAGGTGCGGGGACCCAGGACCGGCGCGGCCGCCGACGCCTCGCCGTCGCATCGCCAGGTCGTTCGCCTGGTGGAGGTCGAGGACACTGTCGACCCGGTGTTCCTGCCCACCCTGGTCGCCGGCGTGCTGACCCCGCGAGCCGCCGCGGCCGACCCCATGCTGCCTCTGCAGCGTGTCCGCTGGCGGGTCGAAGACGGGCTCACCTTCCCGCTTTGCCTGTCCGCCACCCTGGTGGACGCTGGCCTGATCGAGCCGGTCTCGCTGGCTCGCGGCAACATCGCACCGGCCGACCATGGGCGGACGGTCGAACGGTTGCTGAGCGATCCGCCGCTGCCCGGCGACCTGCTGAAGCCGATCGACTTCGGCCTGACCAACGATCGCCTGCCCCTGCCGACCCTCGCCCTGCCCGACACGCCCCTCACCTTCCAGCCCATGCCCGCGACGGTCGTCCTTGCGAGCGACGGGCGGATCGTCGGCGGGCGGCACAACCTCGATGTTTCGCCGCGCGAGGCCGCCCCGGCTGTCGTGCTGGACCTGCAGTTCGCGGGCGCCGTGCACGAAATCTGGCAGGCCGTGCCCGACCTCCTGGAGAGCGGCCCCGCCGCAAGGTCCTTTGTGGCGGAGGTCGACAACGAAGGCGCCGCGGTGCTGCGCTTCGGGGACGATCTCTATGGCCGCCGCCCCGTCGACGTTGAGGCGATCCGCGCCGTCTACCGCATCGGTAACGGCAGGGCCGGCGCGCTGGGCGCCGGAGCCCTGACGCACATCATCGCGCCCACCGCCGCCGAATTGAACGACCCGGACCCGAGCGTGCCGCCGGGGCCGTTCGCCAATGTCGCCGAGATCTATCAGCCGATCGCGGCCCGCTACGCCACCGATCCGGAGACGATCGAAGAGGTCCGTGCACTGGCGCCGGAAGCCTTCCGCGCCGAGACGTTCCGCGCGGTCGTGGAGGCGGATTACGAAGCCGCGGCGCGCAAGCAGCCGGGCGTCGCCGCCGCC
>JBOHKZ010000315.1:0-11884 GCA_050729355.1 Phenylobacterium sp.
GCCCAGGCCGTACTCTTCCGCGACGCCACGTTGGAGATGGTCTGGCCCGACATGGCCAAGATGATGGTCATCGGGATCGTGTTCTCAATTTTCACCCTCTACCGCTTCAGAAAAATGCTCGCCGCCGTGCAGTGAAAGGGTGCAGCCATGAATGCAGGCCCCTCGATGAACCGTCAGTGGACCGGCGCCTTCGCCGCTTTGCCGGCCGCCTTGCTGCTGGCCAGTTGCATGACGGCGCCGGACTACAAGAAGCCTGAGGTCGCCGCCATGCCGACCCAGTTCCGCTCGCAGCTGTCGCCGGCGGAAGGGAACTCGATCGCCGATCAGCCGTGGTGGAGCGTCTTCAACGATCCGTCCCTGCAGCGGCTGATCGATGAGGGGCTGAGCAATAACTACGACATCGCGGTCGCCACCGCGCGGATCGAGCGGGCCCGCGCACTGGTCGGCGTGGTGGAATCCGAAGGCAAGCCGCAGCTCGACTACCAAACCGGAGTGGGGGGCGAGCGGACGGTCCAGTCCAACGGACGTGAGGTCAAGGCCCCGACGGTCGGCACGCTCACCGCCGCAATCCGCGCCTCGTGGGAGCTCGACGTCTGGGGCCGGATCCGGCACGCGACCGACGCCGCCAAGGCCGACCTGATGGCCCAGGAGTACATCCGGCGCGGCGTGTTGCTGACCCTGACCAGCGACATCGCCACGGGGTATTTCCGGCTCCTGGAACTGGATCGCGAGCTGGCGATCGCCAAGGAGAGCACGGAGATCTACCGCCAGACCCTGCAGCTCTTCACGCTGCGCTTCGAGGCCGGCCGGGATAACAACCTTCCCGTCCAGCGGGCGCAGGCCGCCTATGACGCCAGCCGGGCAAGGGCCGCCGACCTGACGCGCCTCATCACCCAGCAGGAGAATGCGATCAGCATCCTGGTGGGCGGCTTCCCGCGGGCCATCGAACGTGGCCGGACCATGGACGCCCAGACCATGCCCGAGACGCCGCTCGGCACGACGTCGGAGCTGCTGCAGCGGCGGCCGGATATCCTGCGCGCCGAACAGACGATGATCTCGGCCAACGCGCAGATCGGCGTCGCGGTGGCCAACTTCTTCCCGCGCGTGGGGCTGTCGGCTTTGGTCGGCGGGCAGGGGCTGATCATCTCGGGCGACGGCGCCGGGTTCGGCATCTGGAACGCCGCCCTGGGCGCGGCCGGACCGATCTTCTCCGGCGGCCGGCTGGAGTCCGAATACAAGGAACGGCAGGCTTTCTGGGACGAGACCGTGGGCGACTACAAGCGCACCGTGATCGTGGCGTTCCAGGAGACCTCCGACAATCTGGTCGCCCAGCGGACCCTCGTGGACCGCCGCGCCGCGCTGGAGAGCCAGGTGGCGGCGCTGCGCCGCTCGTCCGAGCTGGCCCTGACCCGCTACGACGCGGGCCGCGCCAGCTACTTCGAAGTACTGGAGGCGCAACAGCAGCTGTTCCCGGCCGAGGACGAACTGGCTCGGACCCAGCGCGACCAGTTGCTTGCGGTCGTGGGGCTCTACAAGGCGCTCGGCGGCGGATGGAAGCTGACCTCCGAGCAGTGGAAACGCGCCGACGCCGGAGGTCGGTGACATGGCGACCCCCGCGCAAGGCGGCCACGAGAAGTTCAAGCGCCTGGTCGAGGCGGCGCAGCGTCAGGCGCCCGTGCCAACTGCAATCGCGCACCCTTGCGACGAGGCTTCGCTGGAAAGCGCCGTGGAGGCGTCGAAGCTCAGGCTGATCGTGCCGATCCTGGTCGGTCCGGCCAAGCGCGTCCGCGAGGTCGCGGCGCAGGCCGGCCTCGACATCAGCGCGTTCGAGCTTGTCGACGCGGCGCACAGCCACGACTCGGCGGCGAAGGCGGTGGAACTCGTCCGTGCCGGGCGGGCGGAAGCGCTGATGAAGGGCAGCCTGCATACCGACGAGTTGATGGGCGCCGTGGTGCCCCGCGACACCGGCCTCAGGACCGCACGGCGGGTCAGCCACTGCTTCATCATGGACGTCCCCGGCCACGCCGACGCCCTGATCATCACCGACGCGGCGGTCAACATCGCCCCATCGCTGGAGGACAAGGTCGACATCGTTCAGAACGCGATCGACCTGGCCCACGCCATGGGCGTCACCGAAGTCCGCGTGGCGATCCTGAGCGCCATGGAGACCGTCAATCCAAAGGTGCCCTCGACCGTCGAGGCCGCCGCTCTCTGCAAGATGGCGGATCGCGGACAGATCACCGGCGCGTTGCTCGACGGTCCCCTGGCGCTCGACAATGCGATCAGCCCCGAAGCCGCGCTGGTGAAGAAGATCTCGTCCCCGGTGGCGGGGCGGGCGAACGTGCTGGTGGTGCCCGACCTGGAAGCGGGAAACATGCTCGCCAAGAGCCTCTCGTTCCTGGCCGGGGCAGACGCGGCGGGCATTGTCCTGGGCGCGCGGGTGCCGATCATCCTGACCAGCCGCGCCGATGCTTTGCTGACCCGTCTCGCCTCCTGCGCCGTCGCCCTCATGGTCGCGGCCGCGCGCCGCGCCAGCGCCGCGGCGGCGATCGTCTGAAAGGCGCGCGTGTGATGAACGGATGCATCGCGGTCATCAACGCCGGCTCGTCGAGCATCAAGTTCGCGACCTATGACGCCGGCGGGGAAGAAACCCTGCTGTTTCGGGGACAGATCGAGCGGATCGGGGTCGCGCCCCGCCTGACCGTCGCCGACGCAATGGGCGAACATATCGCCGGGCAGGAGTGGCCCGCCGACGGGTTCGATCACCGCGTGGCGACCCGCGAGCTTGTCGGGACCATCGTCGAGCTGATCCAGGGACGGCCCGTGACCGCCGTCGGCCATCGTGTCGTGCATGGCGGGACCCGATACGCCGCGCCGATCGCCGTCGATCCCGAGGTGATGGCCTATCTCGCCACGCTGACGCCGCTGGCGCCCCTGCATCAGCCGCACAACCTCGCGCCGATCGAGGCGATTGCCGAGGCCGCGCCGCAGATCCCGCAGGTCGCCTGCTTCGACACGGCGTTCCATCGCCGCCAGCCGCACCTGGCCCAACTCTTCGCGCTGCCCCGCAAGTTCACCGACGCGGGCGTGCGTCGCTATGGCTTCCACGGCCTTTCGTATGAGTTCGTCACGGCGCGCCTGAAAGAGATCGCGCCGCAAGTCGCGGAAGGCCGGGTGATCGTCGCCCATCTCGGCAATGGGGCGAGCCTTTGCGCCACGCAGAGCGGCCAAAGCGTCGCGAGCACCATGGGTTTCACGGCGGTCGATGGCCTGGTGATGGGCACCCGTTGCGGCGCGCTCGATCCCGGCGTGGTGCTGCACCTGCTGGACGCCTACGGCATGACCGCCAGGGACGTCGAGGACCTGATCTACCGCCAGTCGGGACTCCTGGGCGTCTCAGGAATCTCGTCGGACATGCGGACGCTGCGGGCGTCGCCCGAACCCGCCGCAGCCGAGGCCATCGCGCTCTTCGTCTACCGGATCGTGCGCGAGATCGGCTCCCTGGCCGCCGCGCTGGGCGGGCTCGACGGTCTCGTGTTCACGGGCGGCATTGGGGAGAACGACGCCGCCGTGCGGACCGAGGTCTGCGAGGCCTGCCGCTGGCTGCGCGTGGACCTGGACGAGGCGGCCAACGCTCGCGGGTCAGGACGGATCAGCACCGACGTCTCCGGCGTCTCGACCTGGGTCGTCGCCACCGACGAGGAAGGCATGGTGGTCCGCCACACCCGGACACTGCTGGGCCTCAACACGACTTAGCGACGCGGCCTACGCGATCGGCAGGAGGATGTGATGGGAAAGAACAAGAACGACGCCAACCCTTCCGAGAAATTGGGGAACAAGGCGTACCTCAAGGAGCTCAGAAAGCTCCAGGTGGAGCTCTGCTACCTGCAGGAGTGGGTCAAGGCCACCGGAGCCCGCGTCATCCTCCTGTTCGAGGGGCGGGACACGGCCGGGAAGGGCGGCATCATCAAGGCCATAACCGAAAGGGTCAGTGCGCGGATATTCCGCGTGGTCGCCCTGCCGGCCCCTTCAGAGCGGGAGAAGACCCAGCTCTTCATCCAGCGCTACATCCAGCATTTCCCGGCCGGCGGCGAAATCGTGATCCTGGACCGCAGCTGGTACAATCGCGCCGGCGTCGAATACGTCATGGGCTACTGCACCCCGGAGGAACATCAGACTTTCCTGGAGTCGTGTCCCAAGGCCGAAAAATGGATGGTCGATTCCGACATCATCCTGATCAAGCTCTGGCTCGAAGTCGGCATGGAAGAGCAGGACCGACGCTTCCATGCGCGGGTCACCGATCCCCTTCGTCAGTGGAAGCTGAGCCCCATGGACGTCGAGTCGTACTCGCGGTGGTACGACTACTCCAAGGCCCGGGACCTGATGCTCGAGGCCACGGACAGCAAGGATTCGCCGTGGCACATCCTGCGCTCGGACGACAAGAAGCGGGCGCGGCTGAACGGCATCGCGCACATCCTCTCCCTCATTCCCTACAAGAAGCTCAAGCGGCCCGAGGTGGACCTGGGAAAGCGTTCCAACAAGGGCAAGTACGACGACCGGATCGAACTGGTCGGTCGCCACTTCGTACCGGACGTCTACTGATCCACCGTCGCGCCCGAACACCCTCGATCTCAAATCCGTAGGGCGCGCCGCCTCGGGATTTTCCTATTCCACCCGATAGGCGGCTGAGGCGGAGAGCATAGGCTCTGCGGCGAACTCCACACGGTTGGATCGATCATGCACAGCGACGAGACGTCAGAGCGTGCGAACCCGCTTCCGCAACTCGACTTTACCGAGCCGCCCCTAGGTTCGGATCGCCGGGCCTTCATGATGCGCAGCAGCCTGGCGGTGGCGATCGCTGCGCTTACCGGTCGTCCGGTGGCCTCGATCGCCCAGACTCCGGCAAAGGCGCCCCCGCTGGACCCGAAGCTGGATGTCGTGGTGAAGGGCAAGGGGCCAATCGTCACGCTGGTGGACGAGTTCTACAAGGTGGGCCCGGGCCCGTCCTCGTCCCACACCATCGGGCCGATGCGGATCACCTACGACTTCTACCAGCGCTGCACGAAGCTGCCGGCGGCTCAGCTCAGCCAGGCGACGGCTCTGAAGGTCAATCTCTTCGGCAGCCTCAGCGCGACCGGCAAGGGCCACGGCACCGAGCGCGCCTGCCTGGCCGGCATCGTGGGTAAGGAGCCGGCGACGGTCGACCCGGCCTTCCTCGACGGATTGGCCGCCAAGCCGGACCAGGTCTTCCCGGTGAAGCTGGGCGACAAGACCATCAACGCGTCGCTGAAGGACATCATCTACGACGCCCCCAAGGGCGATTTCCCGCACCCGAACACGATGACCTGCAAGCTGATGGCCGGCGACAAGGTGCTGCTGGAGCAGGAGTACTATTCGGTCGGCGGCGGCTTCATCGAGTGGAAGGGCTATACGCCGCCCAAGAAGGGCGCGCCCAAGTACCCGTACCAGACGATGTCCGAGGTCGTGACGTTCTGTAAGCGGGACAATATCTCGCTGGCGCAGTTCGCCATGGCCAATGAGGTGGCGGTCTCCGGCAAGAGCGAGGCCGAGGTCAACGCCTTCCTCGACAAGATCATGGCGGCCATGCGCGCCACCGTGAAGTCCGGCCTCGATGCGCCGACGACTACCCTGCCGGGACCGATCAAGCTCAAGACCAAGGCCCACGACGTCTACCAGAACACCCTCAAGCAGGAGGGCGTCGCCCGCAAAGGCGTCGGCCTCGTCGCCGCCTACGCCTTGGCCGGTTCCGAGGAAAACGCCCGCGGTCACCTAGTGATCACCGCGCCGACCGGCGGCTCGGCCGGCGTGATGCCGGCGGTCCTCTACTCGCTTGGACCGGACGGTGCGAAGCTTTCCGACGACGACATCCGCAAGGGCCTGCTCGCAGCCGTCGTGGTCGGCTACCTCTGCAAGCACAACGCGACGCTTTCGGCCGCGGAGGGCGGTTGCCAGGCCGAGATCGGGGTGGCGTCCGCCATGGGCGCGGCCATGATCGCCCAGGCCTATGGCGAGCCGCCCCAGGTCGCCGCGAACGCCGCCGAGGGCGCCCTCGAACACCACCTCGGCATGACCTGCGACCCCGTCGCGGGCTTCGTCCAGATCCCCTGCATCGAGCGATGCGCCTTCGGGGCGGTGAAGTCCTGGACCGGCTACCTGATCGCCAAGAACGAGATCCCCATCAACCGGCGCGTCGACCTCGACAGCACCATCTCGGCCATGGCGCTCACCGCGAAGGAGATGAACTCCAAGTACAAGGAGACCTCCGAAGGGGGGCTCGCGGTTTCCGTCACCCTCTGTTGAGGCGCGTCCGATGGCGCGTGATCGCGGCGAAGGGGGAGGTGCGCGGCGCGCCATCGCCATCGCGTGGCTGATCACGTCGATCTACTACTTCTACCAGTACGTGATGCGCTCGGCGCCGGCCGTGATGATGCCGCAGCTGACCGAAGCCTTCGGTCTGACAGCGGTGGGCCTCACGTCCCTCATCGGCCTCTTCTACTACGGCTATGCACCCTTCAGCCTCGGGGCCGGGGTGGCGCTGGACCAGATGGGCCCGCGCCGGGTCGTGCCGTTGGGTGCGGCCATCGTCGCGATCGGCGCCTTCCTCTTCGCAACGGGGAATCCGACGCTCGCGAGCGTCGGCCGTTTCATCCAGGGCGCGGGCGGGGTCTTCGCCCTCATCGGCGCGGCCTACATCGCCACGACCAACTTCCCGGCCTCGCGCGCAGCGACGCTCATCGGGGCGACCCAGATGTTCGGCATGGCCGGGGGGTCGGCCGGCCAGTTCCTGGTCGGCCCGGCGATCGCGGGCGGACTGCGGTGGAACCAGTTCTGGCTCTTCATGGGAGCGGCCGGCGTGGCCGTCGCCGTCCTCCTGTGGATCTTCATGCCCAAGGAGCAGACCGGAGCCGCCGCGCAGCCGGCCCGCGCCGGCGAAGGATGGGCGAGGAAGGCGGGCGCGGCGATCGTGGCGGTGTTCCGCAATCCGCAGTCCATCCTCTGCGGCCTGATCTGCGGCCTCATGTTCATCCCCACCACCATCTTCGACATGGTGTGGGGCGTGCGGTTCCTGCAGGAGGCGCACGACCTGCCGTACGGGATGGCCGTGATGCGCTCGGCCGCGGTCCCGTTCGGGTGGATCATCGGCTGCCCGCTGCTCGGCGTCCTGTCCGACCGGATCGGGCGGCGCAAGCCCGTCATCATCGGTGGAGCCGCGGTCCTGCTCGCCTGCCTCGTCCTCATCCTCTGGGGACCGCCGGGCATGTTCCCGCCGTTCAGCCTCGCGCTGATCGCGGGGATCGCCTCGGGAGCCGCCATGCTCCCCTACACCGTGATCAAGGAAGCCAATCGGCCCGAGCACAGCGGGACGGCCACGGGCGTCGTCAACTTCATCAACTTCTCGTTCTCGGCGCTCCTGGGACCGGTCTTCGGCGGGTTGTTGGTGCGAGCCAGCGCCGGGGGGCCACGTGAGCTCGAGCACTACCAGGCGGCGTTCCAGCCGCTCGTCTACGGGGTCGGCCTGGCGATCGTACTGACCCTGTTCCTGCGGGAAACGGGGAGCGCGGCCCGCCCGGTCGCCGCCATTGCCAAGGGCCGATTTTCGCCAGAATCCTGAACGGAGTCGAGGATGCCAACCCTAGTCGTCGAACCGCCCGTGGCCCCCGCCGGGAAGACGCCCGCCTTCCGGTCCGGCCTCTGGAACAAGGAGATCAACGTCCGCGACTTCATCCAGCAGAACGTCACGCCCTATTTCGGCGACGAGGCGTTCCTGAAAGGCCCGACGGCGAGGACGACGGCGATCTGGGGGAAGCTGACCGATCTCTTCGTCGAGGAGCGGAAGAAGAGCGTGCTGGATGTCTCGCAGATCCCGAGCTCGATCACCGCGCATGAGCCGGGATACATCGACAAGGATCGGGAGGTCATCGTCGGCCTGCAAACCGACGCGCCTCTCAAGCGCGCCATCATGCCCAACGGCGGCTTCCGCCTGGTGGTCAGCGCTCTCAAGACCTACGGCTACGAGCCGGACCCCGCTGTGGTCGAGACCTTCACCAAGTACCGAAAAACCCACAACGACGCGGTGTTCGACGCCTACACGGCCGACATCCGCCGCTGCCGCAGTTCACACATCCTGACCGGGCTGCCGGACGCCTACGGCCGCGGGCGGATCATCGGGGACTATCGCCGGGTCGCGCTCTACGGCGGGGATCGGCTGATCGAGCGGAAGAAGGAGGAGAAGGACGACCTTGATCGGGAATGGTCCACGGACGAGATCATTCGCGACCGCGAGGAACTGGCCGAGCAGATCCGGGCGCTCGGCGAACTGAAGGAGATGGCGGCGAAGTACGGCTTCGATATCTCCAAGCCGGCGCAGACCGCCAGGGAAGCCGTGCAGTGGCTCTATTTCGGCTACCTGGCCGGGGTGAAGGAACAGAACGGCGCGGCCATGTCGCTGGGCCGCACGTCGACCTTCCTCGACATCTATTTCGAGCGCGACCTCGCGGCGGGGCTGCTCACCGAGGAGGAGGCGCAGGAGATCGTCGACGACTTCGTCATCAAGCTGCGGATCGTCCGCTTCCTCCGCACGCCGGAGTACGATGACCTGTTCGCCGGCGACCCGACGTGGGTGACCGAGTCCATCGGCGGCATGGGCGACGACGGGCGGCCGCTGGTGAGCAAGACCAGCTTCCGGTTCCTGCAGACGCTCTACAACCTGGGCCCAGCCCCAGAGCCGAACCTCACGATCTGGTACTCGCCACGGCTTCCGGAGGCCTTCCGCCGCTTCTCCGCGAAGGTCGCCATCGACACGAGCGCCGTGCAGTTCGAGAGCGACGAGACCATGCGCCGCGCCTGGGGCGACGACGGGGCGATCGCCTGCTGTGTGTCGCCGATGCGGTCGGGCAAGCAGATGCAGTTTTTCGGCGCCCGCTCCAACATCGCCAAGTGCCTGCTCTACGCGATCAACGGGGGGAGGGACGAGGTCAGCGGCGAACAGATCGGCCCGGCGTGGGAGCCGGTGCAGGGCGACTACCTCGAGTTCGATGACGTCCTGGAGAAGTTCGAGCGGACGATGGACTGGCTGGCGGGCGTCTACGTCAGCGCCATGAACGTCATCCACTACATGCATGACAAATACGCCTACGAGCGGATCGAGATGGCGCTCCACGACTATGCGCCGGTCAGGACCATGGCGTTCGGGATCGCCGGCATGTCGGTCGTCGCCGACAGCCTGTCGGCCATCAAACATGCGCGGGTGAAGGTGGTCCGCGACGAGACCGGCCTCATCGTCGACTACATCAC
Organism: Phenylobacterium sp.; assembly: GCA_050729355.1. GTDB lineage: Bacteria > Pseudomonadota > Alphaproteobacteria > Caulobacterales > Caulobacteraceae > Phenylobacterium. Next base: position 9,316 of record JBOHKZ010000315.1, read on the forward strand.
CGAGGGCGACTTTCCGGTCTTCGGCAACAACGACAACCAGGTGGATCAACTGGCGACCTGGCTGGTGTCCACCTTCATGGCGAAGCTTCGCAAGTACCCGACCTATCGCAACGCCATCCACACTCAGTCGGTGCTGACCATCACGTCGAACGTGGTCTACGGCAAGGCGACCGGGAACACGCCGGATGGCCGCCGCAGAGGCGAGCCGTTCGCGCCGGGCGCCAATCCGATGCACGGTCGCGACAGCCATGGCATCCATGCCTCCGCCGCTTCGGTCGCGAAGATTCCCTACCGCGACGCCGCCGACGGGATCTCGCTAACCACGACCATCGTGCCCAGCGGCCTGGGCAAGGCCGGGGAGGATCGCGTGACCAACCTGGTCTCGATCTTCGACGCCTTCTTCGGTTCGACCGGTTACCACATGAACGTCAACGTCTTGAACCGCGAGACCCTTCTGGACGCCATGGAGCATCCGGAGAAGTACCCGAGCCTGACCATCCGGGTCTCCGGCTATGCGGTGAACTTCGTGCGCCTGACCCGCGAGCAGCAGATGGATGTCATCACGCGGACCTTCCACGGAGAGTGAGATGAGCGATCCGCCTCTCGCCACCTCCCTCGAGGCGAAGAGTCCTTATGAGCTGAGGGTCGGTCTCGGGAAGGCGGTTCCCGAGGTCGACATCCATGCCGCGCTGGTGAGCGGAGATATCGGTTTCCTGCATTCCTTCACGACCGGATCGGCGGTCGACGGTCCGGGCATCCGGCTGGTCGCCTGGACGTCGTCGTGCATGTTTCGCTGCCGGTTCTGTCACAACCCCGACACCTGGACGCTCTCGAACGGCCTGCCTGTGACGATGCAGCGAGCCACTGAGGAACTGCGCAAGTACGCAGGCGGCCTCAAGGCGATGAAGGGCGGCTTTACGCTCTCCGGCGGCGAACCGCTGATGCAGAATCGCTTCGCCGTCAGGCTCTTCCGCGCGGCGAAGGAGTTGGGCGTCCACACCGCCATCGAGACCAACGGCTTCTATGCCGACAAGGTCTCGGATGCGGAGCTCGCCGACATCGACCTCGTCATCCTCGACATGAAGGGCTTCACCCCCGCCCAGCACGCGCGGGTCACGGGCATCGACAACAATGCGCGGGTCCTGGAGTTCGGCCGGCGGCTCGCCGCGCTCAAGCGACCCATGTGGCTGCGCTATGTGCTGGTTCCCGGCCTGACGGACGTGCCGGAGGAAATGGAACAGGTTGCCGGGTTCGCCGCCTCGCTGGGTGTGGTGGAGCGCGCCGAGATCCTCCCGTTCCACCAGATGGGCCGCTTCAAGTGGCAGAACCTGGCGTTGGACTACACCCTGTCGGCGACCGAGCCCCCCACGCAGGATTCGGTCGACCGGGCCGTCGGGATTTTCCGCGCCGCTGGACTGCGCGCCGACTAGCCTGCCTCTAGTCCCAGCGTGTGGCGTTCTTCGGGAAGCCGGGACGCTGCACCCGCACGACGCAGAAACGCTGGCCGGTGGGGGCCTGCATCACCACCCAGCGCTCAAGGCGCTTGGCCACCGTGGCACCGAGCTTCTCCAGCCGCGCTACTTCGGCGGGAATGTCGTCGGTCTCGATGTCCAGGTGCACGCCGCTGTCGTGGACTACGCGCTGGATCTGCACGATCGGCTCGTCCGGTGGGGTCTCCAGCATCCTGTAGGGGCCGCGCGTACCTGGATGGTCGCCGTCCACTGGCCGACCGAGCGCCGCGGCCCAGAACCCGGCCGCCTCGTCGACATCGTCCGTGCTGCAATCGATGAGCACGGCGCAGAGGCGTGAGTGATGCATGCTGGAGCCTCCAGTTCGCGAGCAGATGGAGGTAGGTCCGCAGCGCTCCACGGGCAAGGTCGCCCCTGGATAAATGCATTAGCATTGACTCATGCATTAGTACTTGCTAATTGATCTCCCATGCTCGAAACCGCCCCGATCAACGCCGTCATGCGCACGCTGGCCGACCCCACCCGGCGCGCCGTGTTCGAACGCATCGTCTTGTCCGACGAGATCACGGTGGCTGAGTTGACCCGCGGGAGCGGGGTGACACAGGGCGCCGTCTCGCAACACCTGAAGTCCTTGAAGCAGGCCGGCCTCGTCGCCGAGCGCCCCGAGGGCCGCAATGTCTACTACCGGGCCGAACCCCAGGGCCTCGCGCCGCTCGTCGACTGGATGGGCGATTACGCCGTCTTCTGGCGCGACCGGCTCGCCAACCTCAGAACCCTGCTGCAGGAGATTGACCCATGAGCGAAGCCGCGACCGTGGCCGCCACCCAGGACATCGTCGTCGACGAGGTGTTTCCCCACGCGCCGGAGGTCGTGTGGAAGACGCTGACCACGCCCGAACTGATGGGCCGCTGGCTCTCTATGGCGGCCACCGGCTTCGAGCCGGTCAGAGGCAAGCGCTTCACATATCAGACCACGCCGGCGGGGGAATGGGACGGCGTCATCCAGTGCGAGGTGCTGGAGGTGATCGCCAATGAACGGCTGGCCTACACCTGGAGAGGCGGGCACGAGGCCAATGTCGGCTACGGCTCGCGGCTGGACAC
>JBOHKZ010000316.1:0-3174 GCA_050729355.1 Phenylobacterium sp.
GGACCAGGTAGTCGACTTCATGCTGGCGAGCCTGGCCGTCCGCGACTTCTACATCCTGTGCCCCGACAACGACGTCGACCGGGCCACCGACGCCAAGCGCATCCGCTGGGCGGCCGGCGACGTGGCCGAAAACCGCCCGGCGCTGTCGCGCTGGCATCCCGACTGGAAGGCTCGGTTCGAGGCGTTCATGGCGAAGGACTGAGCCCGTCCCGCGCGGACAAATTGGCGAGCCTGGCTTTAGGGTCCAGAATGGCCGCGCTTCGTTGGGGGCCCGGTGATGAACTTCTTCTGGCGGATGGTCGCCTGGATCTGCGGAACCGCAGTGTTCCTGGCCTGTCTGTCGTGGATCACCGTCAACGCTACGTCGAGCTACATCCTGCGCGAGAAGCATCCCGTCGCGCCCGAGACCGTGCGGGCCGCGGTCGGACCGGCGGCGATCGCCAATGGCCGCAGGCTCGGTCGGCTCTACGGCTGCCAGAGCTGCCATGGGGAAGACCTGCGGGGTCACGCGTACAACAGCGACCCGACCCGGGTGCGCAACTATGCGCCAAACCTGACGCGCATCGCGCCGCGCTACACCGATGCCGAGCTTGCGCAGGCGATCCGCCAAGGCGTGCGGCCCACCACCCGACAGGCGCTGTGGGACATGCCGTCGGCGAGCTTCGCGACCATGCACGACGCCGACCTGGCTCAGATTTTGGCGTTCGTACGCGCGGCGCCAGCGGGCGGCGCGGGCGAGCCGTCCGACACGCCGGGCCTGCGCGGCCGTCTGGCGATCCTGCGCGGACGCACCGGCGACCTGGTGCGGGGAGAGCGCTCGGCCCCGGCCCTCGTCGCAGCGGCTCGCGCCCAGCCGGCCGCCGATCTGGGGTTCCAGTATGCCCAGGGCCGTTACATCGCCGCGACGGTCTGTTCGGAGTGCCACGGCTCGGACCTGCGCGGCGACCGGCGCGAGGGAGGCTCGGACCTTGCGGTCATCCGCGCCTACGACCTGGCGCAGTTCCAGCGGCTGTTGCGCACCGGCGCCTCGGTCGACGGGCGCCCCCTGGGCGAGATGTCGGAAATCGCGCGCAAGGATCTGCACGCCTTCACCGACCCGGAGATCGCCGCACTCTACGCCTATCTCCGGGCCAGGGCCGCGACGGAGCGGTAACTCGGAAATACTTCCATAGCGGTACTCGGACCGATTCCTCAACCGAGGGTATTACCCGATAGCGGTCTTCCGGCAGGTCGGGCCTGCTGTGGGCTTCCGGGACGGCCCGGTGGCCTCTGTCTTGCAGAGGGTCTCGCGCCGCCGTCCCCATGGCGTCGGTTTGTAACTCCTTCTCCCCAGGGCGAAGGTGCAGCCGCAAGGCTGCCGGATGAGGGGTCCTTTCGGACCGGGCGGGAATTAGCGTCCACTACTCCCCGCGAAGCCTCGGGGGCCCCTCATTCGCGGCGCGCGTCCGACGAGACGGCGAACCCCTCATAACCGCTGGCCGCGACCTCGTTGCACTTGTCGCGATAGACCGGGAAACCGCCGATATAGGGCATGAACACGCGCGGCTTGCCCGGCACGTTGGCGCCCATGTACCAGGAGTTGGCGAGCGGGAAGACGGTCGTTTCGGCCACCTCGTTGACGTGCGCCACCCATGCCGCCTGCGCGGGTTCCGTGGCCTCGATGGCGCCCATCTGGCGCGCTCCCATCCAGGCGATGCAGTCCGAAATCCACTCGACGTGCTGCTCGATGGCGACCGCCATGTTGCAGAGCACCGAAGGGCTGCCCGGACCGGTGACGATGAAGAGGTTCGGGAAGCCCGCAACCATCAGGCCCAGGTAGGTCTCCGGCCCCGCCGCCCACCGCTCCTTCAGCGCCGCGCCGCCGCGCCCGCGGATGTCGATCTTGCCGAGCGCCCCGGTCATGGCGTCGAAGCCGATGGCGTAGACGATGGCGTCCACCTCATAGGTCGCCTCGGACGTACGGACCCCGGTCGGCGTGATCGCCTCGATAGGAGTTTCGCGCAGGTCGACCAGGCTGACGTTGTCGCGGTTGAAGGACGCGTAGTAGCCGGTGTCGACGCACAGCCGCTTGGAGCCGATGGGGAAGGACTTTGGGACCAGCTTCTCGGCGACCTGCGGATCCTTGACGATGCGGCGGATCTTGTCCGCCACGAAGCCGGCCGCCGTGGCGTTGGCCGCCAGGTCGGTGACCAGGTCGCCATAGGCGCCCAGGAGCGCGAACCCGCCCACCTGCCAGCGCGCCTCGAAGTTCGCGCGGCGCGCCTCCGCGTCGGCCTCCAGGGCCAGTTCCTCCTGCTGGTTCACCATGCGGATGCCGAATCCCGTGTCGCGGGCCTCGCGCCGGTATTGCGCGCGGTTGGCGGCCCAGTCCTGGGCGACGGCGGGATCGATCGGACCGTTGTGCGCCGGAACGCTGAAGTTGGGCGTGCGCTGGAACACGGTGACGTGGTCAGCCTGGGCGGCGATTTCCGGGATCGACTGGATGGCCGACGAGCCCGTACCGATCACCGCCACGCGCCGGCCGGTGAAATCGACGCCTTCCTTGGGCCAGCTGCCGGTCCGGTAGGTCTTGCCCTGGAAGCTGTCGGCGCCTTCGAAGGCGATCTCGTTGGCGACCGAGAGGACGCCGGTGGCCATGATGCAGTAGCGCGCGGATACCGCTTCGCCCCGGTCCGTGCTCACCGTCCAGCGGTTGGCCGCCTCATCGAAATGGGCGGCGGTGACGCGGGTCTCGAATTGCATGTCCCGCTTGAGGTCGAAGCGGTCCGCGACGTGGTTCAGGTAGGCCAGCAGCTCCGGCTGGGTGGCGTAGCGCTCACTCCACGTCCATTCGGCGTCGAGTTCGGGCGAGAAGGAATAGGAGTACTCCAGGCTCTCGATATCCACGCGCGCGCCGGGATAGCGGTTCCAGTACCAGGTTCCGCCGACCCCCGTGCCCGCCTCGTAGAGGCGCGCCGACAGCCCAAGCCCGCGCAATCGGTGCAGCATATAGAGGCCGGAGAACCCCGCGCCGACGATCACCGCGTCATAGGTCCGCTCGCCTGCTTCGCCCGCCATGGTCTCGCTCCCATACCTTCGTTTTACGGGAGCATAGCCGAAGACACGCGAAAGGGGCGGCTCCTCGCGGAGCCGCCCCGATCACTTGGTCCCAACGGTATGGGTCAGGTCGACGGC
>JBOHKZ010000317.1:0-3512 GCA_050729355.1 Phenylobacterium sp.
GGAAGACGGCGTCCACGAAGATGTACACGGTGGCGAAGAAGAAGGCGTAGCAGACGCCATGCAGCAGCTGCACGGCCACGATGGTCGGCACGCTGTCGGCGAAGAAGGCGAAGACCGAGAACCGCGCCGCGTGGCCGAGGATGCCCACGATCATGGTGGTCTTCCAGCCGAGGCGCGCCAACACCCCGCCCAGGACGAACATGGTCACCATCTCGGCGACCTGGCCGAGGCTCAGCACGATCATCGACAGGTTGCCGGCGATCCCCACGCGATTGGTCAGGAAGGCGTCGGCCATCACGAAATAGCCATTGTGGATCACGCTATCGATGAAGGTGACCAGGAAGAGCACCCCGACAAACGGCACGCCCAGAAGCTTGATCGCTTCGCGCCACGCCAGCGGGTCGGCCGCGGCGGCGTCCTTCCTGGGCGGGGTGTGCGGCAGGGTCAGGCTGTAGGCGGCGAGCGCGAACGACACGAGCGCGGCGACCAGGAAGATCCAGCGCACCTGGCTCGCGTCGGCCTTGGCGCCCAGCAGGAAGATGAACGGCCAGCTCACCAGCACCCAGCCCAACGTGCCGCCCATGCGGATGGCGCCGAAGTCCTTGGCGGGGTCCTTCAGGTTGGCGAAGGCGATGGAGTTGGAGACCGACAGGGTCGGCACATAGAGCAGGCTGAAGATCAGATAGGCGGCGAAGAACGGCCAGAAGCTGGTGAGGAACGCGCAGGCCGCCAGCGCCAGGCCGCTCAGCGCATGGCTGCCGGCCATGAACCGCTCGGCCGCGAAGTTGCGGTCGGCGAACTGGTTGGAGAAGAAGATTCCGGCCACCGCGGCGATGCCCCAGCAACTGCCGACCAGCGACTGCTGCCAGGGCTGGAAGCCGAGCATGCCCATGTAGGGGAACAGCTTCGGCGCCCAGGCGCCCCAGACCGCCAGCTGCAGCACCATCATCAGGAACAGGCGCGCGCGGACCGTCATGCTGGTTTCCCCCTTTGGCGCGGGTTTCCGGCCCCGCTTGGCCTAGCGATGCCACGGTTTGCGGCGAAGCGCACGTCCCGCGATCCAGCCAGCGAAACAGCCGGACGGGGACCCGTTTGACCTCACTCGCCGGCTGCGCCAAGTTCGCGCCGACTCAGTGGTTCGTGGGGGAGAAAACGGCATGGCGCAGGCAAGCGAGGCGCTTCCTCCGCTGCGTATCGGCTTCATCGGCTCCGGCTTCATCGCCAAGTTCCACGCCAAGAGCTTCCAGAGCGTCCGCCACGTCCAGATCACCGGCGTCTTCAGTCCCAACCCGGCGCACCGCCAGGGGCTGGCCGATGCGGTGAACGAGGCCGAGCTCGGCCCCTGCCGGGCGCACGCCGACCTCGACAGCCTGCTGGCCGCCGACGACGTGGACGCCATCTGGCTGCTGGCCCCCAACGACAGGCGGCTGGAGGCCATGCGCGCCATCCACGCGGCAGTGAAATCCGGCCGTTCCAAAGTCCGCGCCATCGCCTGCGAGAAGCCGCTGGGCCGCACGCTCGCCGAGGCCCGCGAGGTGCTGGCGCTGGCCGAGGACGCGGGCCTAGCCCACGGTTATCTGGAGAACCAGGTGTTCTCGACGGCCGTCGAGCGCGGCAAGGAGATCATCTGGCGCCGCGCCGTGCCCGCGTCCGGCCGCCCCTACCTGGCCCGCGCGGCCGAGGAGCACTCCGGGCCGCACGAGCCCTGGTTCTGGCAGGGCGAACGCCAGGGCGGCGGGGTGATGAGCGACATGATGTGCCACTCCGTCGAGGTCGGCCGCTTCCTGCTGACCAAGCCCGATGCGCCTCGCGAAAGCCTGAAGGTCAAGGCCGTCCAGGGTTCCGTCGCCTACCTGAAGTGGACCCAGGACAAGTACGCCAAGACGCTGGCCCACGACTTCAAGGGCGTGGAGATGCAGCGTCGCCCGGTCGAGGATTTCGCCCGCGCCACCATCACCTTGGAGGACGAGACCGGCCGCGAGCTGATCGTCGAGGCCTCGACCTCCTGGTCCTACGTCGGTCCCGGCCTGCGCATCGACCTGGCTTTGCTGGGTCCCGAATACGCCATGGAGTTCTCCTCGCTGAACCCCAGCCTGAAGGTGTTCCTCTCCCGCGCCATCACCGGCGGCCAGGGCGAGGACCTGGTGGAGAAGCAGAACGCCGAGCAGGGCCAGATGCCCATCGTCGAGGACGAGGCCGGGACCTACGGCTACATCGGCGAGAACCGCCACATGGTCGATTGCTTCCGCCATGGCCGCACGCCCATCGAGACCTTCCACGACGGGGTCGAGGTCGTGAAGATGGTCATGGCGCTCTACAAATCGGCCGAGACCGGCCAGGTCGTGCATCTGCCCGACGAGTCCCTGGAAACCTACGTGCCGGTCCCGGCGCGGGTTGGAGCGTAAGTCATGGCGACCGAGCCCTATGACGTGATCATCGTCGGCTCCGGAGCCGGCGGCGGGATGAGCGCCTATCACCTGACCAAGTCGGGCCTGAAGGTGCTGATGCTGGAGGCGGGGCGGAACTACGATCCGGTCGCCGAGACCCCGATGTTCAACATCAACGCCGAGGCGCCGTTGCGCGGGGCCTCGACCCCGGACAAGCCCTTCGGCTTCTACGACGCCACGGTGGACGGCGGTTGGGAAGTGCCGAACGAGCCCTACACCGTGGCCGAGGGCTCGGAGCCCTTCATCTGGTGGCGGCCGCGGATGCTGGGCGGGCGAACCAACCACTGGGGCCGCATCGCGCTGCGGTTCGGCGAGCTCGACTTCAAGCCCTACAGCCGCGACGGCCTGGGCTACGACTGGCCGATCACCTACGACGACCTCGCGCCCTGGTACGACAAGACCGAGAAGCTGATCGGGGTCTCCGGCGCCGCCCCGGCCCGCGGCCTGTTGAACACCCCGGATTCACCACCTGGCTGCCTGATGGAATCCGCGCCGCCGCGGGCCTTCGAGATCTTCTATGAGCGCGCCTTCCGGTCCATGGGCATCCCGGTGATCCCGATGCACGGCGCGGTGGTCACCGGCCAGATGGAAGGCCGCAACACCTGCGTCTTCGCCACGCCTTGCGGCCGGGGCTGCGCCATCGGGGCGAACTTCCAGTCGACCACGGTGCTGCTGCCGCCGGCCATGGCCACCGGCAACCTGACCATCACCACCGACGCGCTGGTCTATCAGGTCGACCTCGACAAGGCCGGCAAGGCCAAGGGCGTGACGTACGTCAACCGCAAGACCGGCGAGCACCATTCCGTGACCGCCCGCTCCGTGGTGCTGGCGGCGGGCTCCGGCGAGACGGCGCGCATCCTGCTGAACTCCAAGAGCAGCGCCTTCCCCAACGGCCTCTGCAACACCCAGGGCATGGTCGGCCGCTACCTGATGGACAGCGTCGGCACCGGCGTCAGCGGCCAATTCGCCTCCCTGGAGGGCCTGCCGCCGACCAACGACGACGGCCAGGGCACCCAGCACACCTACGTTCCGTGGTGGGGCTACGAGAAGCAGAAGGAACTGGGC
>JBOHKZ010000318.1:0-4295 GCA_050729355.1 Phenylobacterium sp.
CGAGAGGGAGAGGGTAGGGAGAGGGCGCCGAAGGCGTGGCCGCGCCAGCGCCCCTAGCCCCCCATGCCCGTTCCCCTCTAAGCTGGAGCCAACAAAAAGTCTGGGGAGGCGACGTGGCGGAATTGGAAGGCCGAAAGGCCGGTTGGGGCGTGCGCGTCGGCGCGGGGTTCATCATCCTGGTGGGGCTGCCGCTGTTGCTCGGCGGCGCCCAGCTCGTCTTCCTCAAGGGGTCTCCCTATTACCTGATCGCCGGCCTCGGCCTGGTCGCCGGCGGCGTCCTGCTTGCGCGGGGCCGGGCGTTGGGCGGCCTGATCTTCAGCCTAGTGCTGCTGGCCACCCTGGGCTGGGCGGTCTGGGAATCCGGCCTCGCATTCTGGCCGCTGGTGCCGCGGGTGTTCTCGCCGCTGGTGATCGCGCTCATCGCGCTCCTCACCATGCTCGGCGTCGAGAAATCCGCCCAGCGCACCTGGGCGCTGCGCCTCACCTCGCTGGGCGTCGTGGTGGCCGTGGTCCTGCTGGGCGTCGCCCTGGCCCGCACCACGACCGAAGGCCAGGCCAAGGTCGCCGCCGTGGCCGCCGCCCTGCCCAACACCGGCCCGCCCGGCGACTGGCGCAACTACGGCCGGGACTCCGGCGGCCAGCGCTACGCCCCCTTCGACCAGATCAATGGCAAGACCGTCCAGAACCTCAAGGTCGCCTGGACCGTGCGCACCGGCGACATCGCCAAGGGCGGCTCGGAGGACCAGAACACGCCCTCGCAGATCGGCGACAGCGTCTACATCTGCACCCCGCGCAACATCGTCATCGCGGTGGACGCCGACACCGGCAAGGAGCGCTGGCGCCACGACCCCGGCATCAAGCCGTTCTTCTGGAACCGCTGCCGCGGCGTCGGCTACTATGAGCGCGCCCCGGCGCCCGTCTATCTGGGCGGCGTCTCGCGCCCGCCGGCGATCTGCGACCGGCGGATCATCTCTACCACCATCGACGCGCGGATGTTTGCGCTGGATGCGGCCACCGGCCAGCCCTGCCCGGGCTTCGGCGTGAACGGCGTCGTCGACCTGAAGGCCGGCATGGGCGAGGTGAAGCGCGGCTTCTACTTCCAGACCTCGGCGCCCACCGTCGCCAACGACCGCGTCATCGTCGGCGGCTGGGTGATGGACAACCGCGAACTGGGCGAGCCCTCGGGCGCGGTGCGCGCCTTCTCGGCCGAGACCGGCCAGCTGATCTGGGCCTGGGATTTGGGCGACCCGACCATCGACAAGCTGCCGCCGCCCGGCAAGACCTACACCCGCGGCACGCCCAACGTCTGGTCGACGCCGGCCTTCGACCCCGCCCTGGGCCTGGTCTACCTACCGACCGGCAACGCGACGCCGGACTATTGGGGCTCGCACCGCTCCGACGCCTCGGACCGCTATTCGTCGTCGGTCGTGGCGCTCGACATCGCCACGGGAAAAGAGCGGTGGCATTTCCAGACCACCCACCACGACCTCTGGGACTACGACGTCCCCTCGCAGCCGATGCTGATGGACTTCCCGACCGTGGGCGGGGCCAAGACGCCGGCGCTGATCCAGCTCACCAAGCGGGGCCAGATCTTCGTGCTCGACCGCGCCACCGGCAAGCCGCTGACCCAGGTGGTCGAAAAGCCTGTGCCGGGCGGCGCCGAGAAGGGCGAGTGGACCTCGCCGACTCAGCCCTATTCCGTGGGCATGCCGGCGATCGGCGCCCAGAAGCTGTCGGAGAAGATGATGTGGGGCGCGACCCCCATCGACCAGCTCTTCTGCCGGATCGCCTTCAAGAAAGCCCGCTACGACGGTGACTTCACCCCGCCGGGCCTGAAGCCCTCCATCCAGTATCCCGCCAACGGCGGCGGCCAGAACTGGGGCAGCGGCGCGCTCGACCCGGCCCGCGGCCTCCTGATCATGCCCGAGGTGCGCATGGCGATGACCGTCCAGCTCGTGCCGACCAAGGACAAGCGCATGTCGCTCGACCTGGCGGGCGCCCGCTCGGCCAAGGGGCATGACGCGGTCGCCTACAAGAGCCGCAACCCCTACATGCTGTCGCTCCTGATGGTGCCCTGCCTGCAGCCCCCGGGCGGCACGATCACGGCGGTGGACCTGGCGACCCGCAAGATCGCCTGGCAGGTGCCGGCCGGGACCGCGGAATACGCGGGTCCTCTGGGCCTGAACTCCGGCCTAAAGATCCCGATGGGCAACTCGACGCTGGGCGGGCCGGTGGCGACGGCGGGCGGCCTGGTCTTCCACGCCGCGACCGCTGATCCGTACCTGCGCGCCTACGACACCGGCACCGGCAAGGTGGTCTGGCAGGCCAAGCTTCCGGTCGGCGTCGGCGGCACCCCGATGAGCTATGTCTCTCCTGCCAGCGGCAAGCAGTACGTCGTGGTCAGCGCCGGCGGCGCCCGCAACACGGGCGGCATGCGCAACACCAAGCAGCGCGGCGACTACGTCATAGCCTTCGCCCTGCCAAAGTAGGGGGGCGAGGGAGCCATTCGCGCGGCGAAGCGTTGCCGCAGGGTGGCCGCACCTGCGGTGGAGGAGAGGACTGATGCGTAAGACGCTCGCCTGTATCGGGGGCCTCGCGGCCGCCCTGGTCTCGATGGCGCCCCCGGCGATGGCCCAGGCGCTTCCGCCCGGCGACTACCAGTCGCGGTGCCGCAACATCTCCCTGAACGGCCAGTTCCTCAGCGCCACCTGCGGCGGGGTCCGCGGCGGCGGCCAGTCCTCGATCAACATCGCAAGTTGCCCGGGCGCCAACATCACCGTCGACGCCAACGGCGCGTTGGTCTGCGCCGGCGTGGTCGGCGGCCGTCCGCCCGGCCCAGGCTATCCGGGCGGTCCCGGCCCTGGCTATCCCGGCGGACCGGGTGGTCCCGGTTACGGCCGGGATGTCGCCGTGGTCTTCGGCAAGCGGAACTTCGGCGGCCAGGCGCAGCGGATCGATGGGGCCGTCGCCAACCTCAACCGCTTCGGCATGAACGATCGCGTCCGCTCGATCCGGCTGGAACGGCGCTCCGGTCCCTGGTTGGTCTGCAGCGAAGCCAATTTCCGAGGCCGTTGCCAGCGCATCGACACCGATATCGCCGACACGGGCCGGCTAGGCATGGACCGCTCGATCTCGTCGCTGCGGCCGCTTCGCCAGGCCCGCTAGGGTCAGCTCCCTATCGCTGTCATTCCGGACGGCCGAAGAGCCGATCCGGGACCCAGGGGCGGACGCACTGCAATTGCCCTTGGGTCCCGGCTCTCCGCTTCGCTGCGGCCGGGATGACAGGTTTTGTGAATTGAGTAAGTCGCCCGCTAGAGCTTCGGCGGGACGAAGCCGCAGAACTCGCGTTCCACCAGGCCGGCGAAGCCGATGGTCGTCAGGTCTTCCAGATAGGGCCCGATGACCTGCGCCCCGATCGGCAGCCCGGCCTTGGTCCGGCCGATGGGGATGGCGGTCGCCGGCAGGTTGGCGAACGTGGCCATGCCGGGCCACGCCAGCTGCGCGAAATAGGGTGTCGGCTGGCCGTCGATCAGCAGGCCGTTCGCGGTCTCCGGTCCCACCACCGTGTGCGGGAAGGCCGCCGCGCCGAATGCCGGCGCCAACACCACGTCGATGTCCGCGAACAGCGCGGCCCAGGCGCGCCGCGTCATCTCCTGGCCGTCCAGCAGGCCCATCCATTCGTGAGCCGTGGCGTTGGAAGGCTCCGGGCCGCCGCGCGACATGGCGATCCCCATCATGCCGCCGTAGAGCTCGTGCGCCTTGGCGAGGTCCGGAAGCCGCTCGTGGGAGCGCATCACCTGCGCGCCCAGCCGCTCGAGCCCGCTCCCCAGCCGGTCGAGCGCCGCGCGGATCTCGCTGTCGACAGCCGCCGCGGGGTGAGCGTCAAGGATCAGGACCCGGTAGTCGGCCAGTCGGGCATGACGCGCCCCCGCCAGCGCCACGCGGTAGCCCTTGGCGTCCTCGCTGTCCGGCCCCGCTGTCGCGCCCAGCGCCAGGGCCAGGTCCGCGGCGGTGCGGGCCAGGGGTCCGACCACGGCCAGCGCGATCCCCGCCCCGTCGACGCCGGGTGGCGCATGGCCACGGTTGGGGATCAGGCCGTAGCTCGGCTTGTGTCCGAAGAGGCCGCAGAACGCGGCGGGCACGCGGATCGAGCCGCCGATGTCGGAGCCGAACTCCAGCGGGACCATGCCCGCCGCCACCGCCGCCGCGCCGCCGCCCGACGAGCCGCCCGGCGTGCGGGTCAGGTCGTAGGGATTATTGGTCCGTCCGTAGATCGGGTTGGCGCTCTGCCAGTC
>JBOHKZ010000319.1:0-9104 GCA_050729355.1 Phenylobacterium sp.
GCTCTTCCCCCGGCCTTCGCCGGGGTCGGCTAACGGTCCCCCTCCCGCCGCTTCGCGGGGGAGGTAGGGATTTCCCTCCAGCCTCCGCCCCTCTAAGAACCGAACGCACATGACCGATCTGACCAAACTCGAGGCCGATCTGGCCGCCGCCGTGACGGCTGCGTCCGATGTGGCCGCCCTGGAAGCCGTGCGCGTCGCAGCGCTCGGCAAGTCCGGCTCGATCTCCGACCTGCTCAAGACGCTGGGCGCCATGTCTCCGGACGAGCGCCGCGAGCGGGGCCCGCTGATCAACGGCCTGCGCGACCGCATCTCGGGCGCGATCGCCGAGCGCAAGGCCGACCTGGAAGCCGCCGAGCTCGACGCCAAGCTCGCCGCCGAGCGCGTCGACCTGACCCTGCCGCCGCCGCCCGAGCGCCGCGGCCGCGTGCACCCGACCATGCAGGTGCTGGACGAGATGGTCGCGATCTTCGCCGAGATGGGCTTCGGCCTGGCGGAAGGCCCGGACATCGAGGACGACTTCCACAACTTCACCGCCCTGAACTTCCCGCCCAAGCACCCGGCGCGGGAGATGCACGACACCTTCTGGCTGCAGGAGGACGAGCGCGGCGAGCGCAAGGTGCTGCGCACCCACACCAGCCCCGTGCAGGTCCGCGTCATGCAGCGCCTGAACGAGAAGCTGCCGGCCTGGATCGCCAATGGCCAGGAGCCGCCGATCCGCGTCATCGTGCCCGGCCGCACCTATCGCTCGGACAGCGACGCCACCCACAGCCCCATGTTCCACCAGATGGAGGGGCTGGTGATCGGCAAGGACATCCATATGGGCCACCTGAAGTGGACCGTGGACACCTTCATCCAGCGGTTCTTCGAGACCCCGTCGGTGGAGACCCGTTTCCGCCCGCACCACTTCCCGTTCACCGAGCCCAGCGCCGAACTCGACGTGCGCTGCGACCGCTCGGGCGACGACATCAAGATCGGCCAGGGCGACGACTGGATGGAGGTCGTCGGCTGCGGGATGGTGCACCCCAACATCCTGCGCAACGTCGGGCTCGACCCGGACGTCTGGCAGGGCTTCGCCTTCGGCTTCGGCATCGACCGGCTGGGCATGCTGAAATACGGCATCCCCGACCTGCGCGACACCTTCGCCTCGGACGTCCGCTGGCTGGACCACTACGGCTTTTCGGCCTTCTCCGCGCCGAACCCGGCGACGGGGCTGTCGTGATGAGCGGCGATTGGCGGGACCTGGAGTCCTTCACCTTTGGCGACGGTCCGGAGCTGGCTGACCGGCTGCTGGCCCTCGTGCTGGCCGGCAAGAAGACGGCGACCTGCTGGGACGCGGCCGAGGGCCTCAAGGGCGCCGAGGTCGGCAAGCCGATGGTGGCCAAGGATGCCGCCGGCGCCTCGCGCGCCGTGCTGGAGACGGTCGAGCTGACCCAGCGCCGGTTCGACGAAGTCGACGCCGCCTTCGCCCACGACGAGGGCGAGGACGACCGCACGCTGGAATCCTGGCGCGCGGCCCACCAGAGCTATTTCACCCGCAACGGCGGCTTCGCCCCCGACATGCTGCTCAACTGCGAGCGCTTCCGGCTGGTCGAGATCATCGGCGAAGGAGCCGATCAATGAAGTTCACCCTCTCCTGGCTCAAGGATCACCTGGAAACCGACGCCAGCGTCGAGCAGGTGGTCGACGCCATGACCATGGCCGGCCTCGAGGTCGAGCATGTCGACAACCCGGCCGCCAAGCTCGCCGCCTTCTCGGTCGCCAGGATCGTGGAAGCCGTGCAGCACCCGAACGCCGACCGGCTGCGGGTCTGCCAGGTCGACACCAAGGATGGCCGCAAGGAGATCGTCTGCGGCGCCTCCAACGCCCGCGCCGGCCTGACCACCATCTACGCCCCGCTGGGCGCCTATGTGCCCGGCTCCGGGATCACGCTGGAGGCCCGTCCGGTGCGCGGCGTGGTCTCCAACGGCATGCTCTGTTCGGCCGCCGAGCTGGAGACCGCCAGCGAAGCCGAAGGCATCATGGAGCTGCCAGATACGTTCGCCGTGGGTCTGAGCGCGGCCGAGGCGCTGGGCCTGGAAGCGGTGATCGACTTCGAGGTGACGCCCAACCGCTCCGACTGGCTGGGCGTCGTCGGCATCGCCCGCGACCTGGCGGCCGCGGGCGTCGGCAAGCTGAAGGACGCCTCGGTGAAGCCGGTGGCCGGCAAGTTCCCCTGTCCCATCGAAATCCGCGTCGACGGCGACGCCTGCCCGATCTTCTCCGGCCGGCTGATCCGCGGCGTGAAGAACGGACCCTCCCCGGCCTGGCTGCAGCAGAAGCTGCTGTCGATCGGCCTGCGCCCCATCAGCGCGCTGGTCGACATCACCAACCTGCTCTCCTACGACCGCTGCCGGCCGCTGCACGTCTATGACGCCGCCAAGCTGGTCGGGCATGTGGTGGAGGCGCGGCTGGGCCGGGGCCCCAACGAGCCCACGGTCGGCGACAAGGCCTCGCCCGCCGCGCATCGCGACGAGCAGCTCATCGCGCTCGACGGCAAGACCTACGACATCAGCCCGGACATGTGCGTCATCGCCGACGCCGACGGCAACCGCCCGATCGGCCTGGGCGGCGTCATGGGCGGCGAGTCCACCGCCTGCTCGGATGAAACCACCGACGTCTTTGTCGAGAGCGCCTGGTTCGATCCGATCCGCACGGCTCAGACCGGCCGCGTCACCGGCATCACCTCGGACGCCCAGTACCGCTTCGCCCGCGGCATTGACCCAGAGTTCGTAGTCCCCGGGCTGGAGCTGGCGACAGCGCTGATCCTGGAGATCTGCGGCGGCGAGCCCTCCGAGGTCCGCGTCGCCGGCCAGGCCCCGGCCTCGCCCGGCCCGATCGAGTTCGACCGGACCTATGTGAAGAAGCTCTCCGGCCTCACCGTCGACCGGAAGCGCATCGACACGATCCTCGCCGACCTCGGCTTCCAGCTTCAGGGCGACACGGTCACCCCGCCGTCCTGGCGCCGCGACGTCGAGGGCAAGGCCGACCTCGTGGAGGAAGTCGCCCGCATCGAGGGCTACGGCGCGCTTCCCGCCGAACCCCTGCCCGAGCTGCCCAGGCCGGTCGGCGGCGCGCTCACCGTGCGCCAGACCCGCATGCGCAACGCCCGCCGGGCGCTGGCCGCGCGCGGCTACGCCGAAGCGATCACGTGGAGCTTCATGCGCACGCCCTGGGCCAAGCTGTTCGGCGGCGGCGACGAGAAACTGCGGCTGGCCAACCCGATCGCCTCCGAGCTCGACTGCATGCGCCCCTCGGCGCTGCCCAACCTGATCGAGGCCGCGGCCCGCAACGCCCGCAAGGGCTTCGCCGACGCCGCGCTCTTCGAGGTCGGCCCCAACTTCCGGGGCGACGAGCCGCAGGATCAGTGGGCGGCCGTCACCGCCCTGCTCGCGCCGCACCCGCCGCGCCGCTGGGACCAGGCGAAAGCCGACCCCCTGTTCGCGCTGAAGGCCGACCTGATGGACCTGCTGGACGAGATGGGCGCGCCCACCTTGCAGGTCGTCCAGGGCCAGAACTCGCCCTGGTGGCACCCCGGCCGCTCGGCCCGCCTGCAGCTCGGCCCCAAGACCGTCATCGCCGAGTTCGGCGAGCTGCACCCGCGCATCCTCAAGGACCTCGACGCCGAGGGCCCGATGCTCGCCTTCGAGCTCAACCTCGATGCGATCCCGGAGCCCAAGCGGAAGGCGACCAAGGGCAAGCAGGCGCTCGAGCTCTCGCCGCTCATGCCGCTCAGCCGCGACTTCGCCTTCCTGGTCACCGCCGAAACGCCGGCCGGCGAGGTGGTGCGTCCGATCCTCGGCGCCGACAAGGCGCTGATCGCCGACGCCCGGGTGTTCGACGTCTACCAGGGCCAGGGCGTGCCGGAGGGCATGAAGTCGGTGGCCGTCGAGGTCACTGTCCAGCCGCGCGAAAAGACCCTCACCGACCCCGAGATCGAAGCCCTCTCCGCCCGCATCGTCGCGGCCGCCGAGAAGGCGGTCGGGGCGAAGCTGAGGAGCTGACTACAAACCCTGTCATCCCGGACGGCCGAAGAGCCGATCCGGGACCCAGGGCCAAGCCCACTACGGTCGCCCCTGGGTCCCGGCTCTCCGCTTCGCTACGGCCGGGATGACGGCTGATGGGGTTGCTCAGGCGATCTCCCCCGCCACCCGTTCCAGCCCCGCCACCATCCGCGTCCAGCCGTAGCCGGCGCCGGTGAAGAACGCCTCGTCCTGCGGGCGGAAGCCGGACTGCTCCATGCGCACGGCCGTGCCGCCATCGGCGGGGGTCAGCGTCCAGGTGACCACCGTCTTCACCCCGTCGGCCGCCTGCTCGCCCGATGCGTTCCAGCTGTAGACCAGCCGCTTGGCGGGCTCGACGACCAGCACCTCGCAGTCGGTGACCCCGTTCCAGCCGCCCTGCGGCTCGGCGCGGAAGTTGAACCGGTGGCCGACCACCGGCTGGAAGTCGTTGCTCATCAGCCATTGCCCGATCAGGTCGGCGCTGGTCAGCGCGCGCCAGACCTTCTCCGGCGGGTGCGGCATGGTGCGTTCAATGATCACGCTGCGGCTGGCGGGGACGTCGTTCATGGGATCACGCTCCTAGGCTTTACGGGTCAGTCGGGCTGTGCGGGCGGACATCAGTCCATCCTGTCCAGAAGGCCTTCCAGGCGGTCGAACCGGTCGCGCCAGAAGACGGCGTAGATCGCCATCCAGTCGATCAGCGGGGCCAGGCCCGTCGGCTCGACGCGATAAAGCACCTTGCGGCCGACCTTCTGCTCGGCGACCAGGCCTGCCTCCCGCAGCACCCTCAGGTGTTGCGAGACCGCCGGCTGCGACACCCACCCGCCCTCGGTCAGCGCGCGCACGCTCAGGTCGCCCTCCACCGCCAGCCGTTCAAAGAGCCCGCGCCGGGTCGGATCGCCCAAGGCGCGGAACAGGTCATGCTGCGGCTCAAACATGCAATTTCCATAAGTGCAGACTTATGGAACAGTCAAGCGTTGCCGAAACCACCGTTCGCAGGGCATTTATGGTTCATGGACATCGCGACGCCCGACCTGCCGACGAAACACAAGTCCCACATCGAGCGCTTCATGGAGCGCTGGCTGTTCCGCTCGCGGTGGCTGATGGCCCCGTTCTACGTCGGCCTGGTGGTGGGGCTCATGTGCCTCGTCATCGTCTTCATCAACGAGGCCATTCACGAATTCTCCGGCGTGCTGAGCATGTCGCCGGAAGACGCCATCCTGATGGTGCTGTCGCTGATCGACCTGTCGCTGGCGGGCAACCTGCTGATGATCGTGGTCTTCTCAGGCTACGAGAACTTCGTCTCCAAGATCGACACCGGCGGCGACGAGGACCGGCCGAGCTGGATGGGCAAGGTCGACTTCTCGGGCCTGAAGATGAAGCTGATCGCGTCCATCGTGGCGATCAGCGCCATCGCGCTGCTGCGGGCCTTCATGAAGCTCTCGGAAGGCCAGGAGATCCCGGACCGCACGCTGGCCTGGCTGGTGGGCATCCACCTCACCTTCGTAGTCTCCGGCGTGATCCTGGCGGCGATGGACTACATCGCCGGCAACGTCGCGCGGCACTAGAGGGTCAATCACAACCTTTGAACGTCATGGCCGGGACAAGCCCGCCCATGACGATCCAAAGGGAAGGGGCCTAGGCCCTCAGGCGGCCGTCGAATCCGTATTCAGCGCCGGACGCGCGGCCGGCCTGCGGATGGCCGCCCACCAGACCTTCAGCGGATGCAGGTACTGGCCGATCGCGCCCTTGCCCATGTCCTCGCGCACGCCCAGCGGCGCCTCGCAGGGGCCCGGCTGGTGGTAGGTGCCGAACATGCGGTCCCACAGCGAAAAGACGGTCGCGAAGTTGTGGCCTGAGCCGTCCACGTCACGCGCGTGGTGCCAGCGATGCATCGCCGGCGAGTTCATCACCAGGTTGGCTTTGCCGAACGTCCAGGGCAGATCGGCGTGGATGAAATAGCCGTAGTAGTGGCGGACGAAGACGTTGCCCGCCAACGCCCAGAACGGAAAGCCGAGCGCGCTCAGCAGCACCGTGTCGAGGGCTGACCCGAACTGGTCGATCGGATGCATCCGCTCCAGGCTCAGCCAGTTGAGGCGGGTGTCGCTGTGATGGATCGCGTGCGCCGGCCACAGCCATTTCGTGTGCTGCACGCGATGGCGCCAATAGCCGATGAAATCGCCGACCACGATCGCCAGCAGCAGCGTCGGCCACTCGCCGATCAGGTCCCAGAGGCTCGGCGGCGCGAGGTGCAGCCCACGGGTCTTCAGGACCTCGATCAGGCCGAGCACGAAGAGCGTGACCAGCGGCGCGATCAGTTGGCCGACAACCGTCAGGACCAGGTTGATCCGGATCTCGCCGGTCGCGGCCTGCGCGTCGGCGATCGCCTTGCGGCCCTTCACCACGAAGGCGAGCACCGCGAAGAACACTGCGAGGAGGGCCAGGACGCCCATCTCCTGCGCGAATTTTCCGGCCGCGTCGCGCAGCGGCTCGATCCAACCCGACAAGACCCAGCCTCCGGAACGCCAACAGCCGCCATTCGCGCATGACGGTGCAAATCCCGGGTTAACGGGCGTCCGGCACTATGGCGTTTTCTTAGCGAGGGGCCTGGGTTTGAGCGCGACTGCCACAGAGGCGAAGCCGGCTGTCGGCCGACTGCGGGCGCCGGCCTTAGTGCTGGCGTGCCTCGCCGTGGTCGCGGCGGTGATCACCGTCGAGCGGGCCTGGCTGGCGCTCGCCTTGCCGCTCTGGTTCGACGAATCCTGGACCGCGGCGGTGGCCGCGACGCCCGACTGGCGAAGCTTCTGGGTCGAGGCCTACAACGACGTCAACGCGCCGCTCTACTACCTGCTCATGCGGCTTTGGAAGGGGCTGGCCGGCCCCTCGGACTTCGCCCTGCGCGCGCCGGCCCTGCTCGCCGTGCTGGCGGCCGGCGCCATCCCGCTGGTCAATCGGATCAAGGGCCTGTCCTTCGAGGCGCGCCTGACCTGGGGCGCCCTGGTCTTCGGATGGTGGGGCGTCGGCGTCCTGCTGGACGGGCGCTGCTATGCGCTGCTGCTGGCGGTCTCCACCCTCCAGTGCGTGCTGTTCGCCAGGCTGCTCCTGGCCCCAAGTCTGCGCAACGCCTGGCTCTGGTGCGCCGTCGCGGCCTGCGCGATCCTCCTCCAGTACTACGCCCTGATCCCCGCGGCGGTGCAGGGGCTGGTCTACCTGGCGGCGCGGCGAGAGAAGGCCGTGCGGACCTGGCCGGCCGTCCTGGCCTTCGTCCCGGCGTTCGGATGGATGGCCTACCACGCGCCGCGGCTGCAGGCGTTTTCGGCCCCCGAGTTCGCCTGGCACCCGCTCGTCGGCCCGCTGGACGCCCTCGGCTTCACCGCCTTCGCCCTCAATCCCGCGACCCCGCTGGTGCTGCTGCTCGTGGCCGTCATCACCATCGCGGCTCTCCTGCTCCCGAAGAAGCCCGCCGAGGAGCCCTCGAGCCACCTCTGGTGGGTCGCCGCCGCGGCCGTGGCGGCGCTGGCCGTGGTGCTGATCTCCGGGGCGCTGCGCCCCTCGCTCACCGGCCGCTACCTGGTGCCGCTCGCGCCTGGCCTGCTGCTGGGCGTGGTGCTGATCGCCCAGCGCTCCGCCCACGCCCGTTTCGCGTACGCTGCCCTGATGGTGCTCTACCTCGGTGTCGCGCTACGTCCCGGCGCGTTCGACGACGCCCGGCGCATGGGCGCGCCTTACGGCCACGAGGAAGCCTCGTCCGCGCTCATGCGGCGCGGCGTCACCGACTTGGTCTTCGTCTGGGACCACGAGGCCGCGCCGCTGATGGCGCCCTCGTCGCTGCAGCGGGTCGGCGCGGTCTTCCTCCGGCGCGCCGGCGACCAGGCCCGGGTGACGTCCCTCGCGCCCCGCGCCACCGAGAACGTGAACCGCCTGGCGCTGGCCGCGGCGACCGGCCCGCGGCCAGGGATCATCTGGATCTACAACCGCCACGGCGCGACGTCGGCGCGAGCGTTCCCGCCGCGCATCCCCAAGGTCGATCCGCGCTGGAGCTGCGAGCGGTTCGGCGACGACCAGGTGGGCACGCTCGCCTGCTACCGCGCGCCCTGACGCTTGACTTCCCTCGCGGGCAGCCGGTCCGAATGGCCGGATCGAGGAGCCAGCCCATGGAAATCAACGGCGTCGCGCACACCTTCATCACCGCCTCCGACTTCGACGCGAGCGTAGCCTTCTACCGCCAGCTCCTGCCGTTCCTCGGCATGACGATCGTCGCCGACACGCCGAACACCTTCTACGGGGTCGGCGGACGGACGGGGTTCGGGATCAACCGACCCGCCGACGAGCACGCGGGCGCGAAGTACGACCAGCGCCGCATCGGCCTGCACCATCAGTGCTGGCGGGTCCGCTCGCGCGACGATGTCGAGGAGGCCCACGCCTTCCTGCAATCCATCGGCGCGAAGGTCGTCCATGGCCCGCAGGAAGACGCCTTCGCGCCCGGCTACTATTCCGTGCTGTTCGAAGACCCCGACGGCATCCGCCTGGAACTCAACCACGTCCCCGGCCGCGGCCTCTTCGACACGCCCACCCGGCGCGTCGGCACGAGCCTGGATCCCTAGGACGGCCCCTCTACCCCTAGAACGGGAAGAGGTTGCGGGTCCGGGAATAGGCCAGGTAGCCGACGTTGGCGCCGAGCCGGAAGCCGACGCCCGCGCGGATCGGAGCCAGCACGATGTTCTCGGTCTGCTGGTAGTTCACGCCCAGGCCGCCGATGAAATAGGCCGAGCCCTCGACGCCCGGATAGCGCTGGAAGATCAGCCGCGGGTCGTCGAGATTGTAGCAGAGGGTGAACACCCGGCTGGCGTTGCCGCCGAAGTCCCAGCCCACCGACGGGCCGCGCCAGAACACTTCGACCGGGTCCTTGCCCTTCATGTAGAGCAGGCCGCGGCCGTAGCGGGCGCCGGCCACGAACGCGCCCGAGCCCTCTTCGCCCGCGATATAGGCGGTGGGGCTGCCGTTCTTCTGGAAGATCTTCTCGACCGCGCCACCGGCGGCTTCGGCGGTGACGCCCATGAAGTC
>JBOHKZ010000320.1:0-2750 GCA_050729355.1 Phenylobacterium sp.
TCGCCGAGTTCACCAGAGATGGTGTCGTCGCCGATGTTGCCGTTGATGTCGTCGAAATCGGCGCCGCCTCTGATGACGTCATTGCCGTCGTCGCCCCGCAGGTAGTCCTGCCCGGCGTCGCCACTGAGTGTGTCGGATCCGGAATTCCCGAAGAGGCGGTCGTCGAGGCTCGTCCCCGCAAGGTCGTCCGAGAGGCCCGACCCCACAAGCGTCTGCCCGACGTCGCCGAAGATCCAGTCGCTCATACTAAGTTGCGTCGGCGCGACGTGGTCCAGGTGAAATAGCTCGGCCCCGATGTTGGCGTTCGACCAGATGACGGCGCCGTCGTGCCCGTCGCTGACAAAGCTGAAGTAGCCGTCAAGAGGCGTGGGGAGCCCGGCCAGATCACCGCCTGGCCGGAGAAGCGCCCGGACGTCCAGCTTGTCCGTGCCTGGCGTGAAGTCAGTGATTTGGTGCGCGACCCAGGGAAGTTTCAGGAGCACGAACACGTCCGGGCCGTCACCGCCGCTCAGCGTGTCCCCGCCCTGGCTTGCAACGATCGTATCGGCCCCCGCGCCACCAACCACGACGGATCCCGGGCCTGGCGCTACGAGCACCTGGCCTTCCGGAACGGCGCCGGCCGTCCCTTCGGTCGACTGGAGGTGCTGCACCATTACGATGCTCCGGGGAAAGCCGGGTCGAGGATCAGTTTGTCGAGGGTGATCGGGTAGCTCCGCACCCGCACGCCGCAGGCGTTGTAGATGGCGTTGGCGACTGAGGCGCCGGCGCCGCAGATGCCAAGCTCGCCGATCCCCTTGGACTTCAGCGGGTTCGACTTGTCGTCGAGCTCCGGCAGGAAGATCGCGTCCACCTCGACAGCGTCGGCGTGCGCCGGCACGTGGTAGCCCGCGAGGTCGTTGTTGACGAACCTGGCGTAGCGCTCATCGACGACGGTCTCTTCGTGCAAGGCTGAGCCCAGGCCCCAGATCATGCCGCCGATCGCCTGCGATCGGGCCGTCTGGGCGTTGAGAATCCGGCCGGCGGTGAACACCCCCAGCATGCGGCGCAGGCGCGTTTCGCCGGAGTCGATATCCACGCCGACCTCCGCGAAATGCGCGCCGTAGGCGTTCTGGGAATAGTCCTCCATCTCCTTGCCGGGCGTGATCTCACCGTCCGCCTCCAGCCCCTGCGGCGCATACTTGGCCATGAAGTCGGCCATCGTCAGCGTTGCGCCGCCAAGGGCCACTCGACCGTCCTTGATGGCCAGATGCGCGGGGTCGTTCAGGCCGGCGGCCTTTGCCATGCGGGCGCGCAAGGCCATGCAGGCGAAGTAGACGCCGCTGCCGGAGCTCCCCGCGCCCCAGGAACCGCCCGAGCCGGGCGACGGCGGCAGGTTGCTGTCGCCGATCTCCACCGTGACCTGGCTCATGGGCAAGCCCATCGCCTCGGCAGCGATCTGGGTCAGGATCGTGTAGGTGCCGGTGCCGATGTCGGTCATGGCGGTCTGCGCCGTCAGCCGACCGTCAGGCGCGAGCTTCACCCGCCCGTGCGACGCGGCCATGAAGTTGGTGCGGATCGACGCCGACATGCCGTAGCCGATCAGCCATCGGCCCTCGCGCAGGGTCGCGGGCTTGGTCGGCCGTCGCTCCCAGCCGAACCGCCTGGCGCCCTCCCGGTAGCATTCGACGATGTGCCGGGTGGAGAACGGCTTGCCCGATTCCGGGTGCACCGTCGGTTCGTTGCGGATGCGCAGTTCGACGGGATCGATCCCCGTGGCGTAGGCCAGTTCGTCCATCGCCTGTTCGAAAGCCAGCATGCCGATGGCCTCGCCCGGCGCACGCATATCGCTGGGCATCGGAAGGTCGAGGCGGACCAGCCGGTGGGTGGTGAGGCGGTTCGGCGCCGCATAGAGGTGGCGGGTCGAGTCCACCGTCTGCTCGGTGAACTCGTCGAACGTGCCGGTGTGCATGGTGGCTTCATGAGCCAGGGCGACCAGCCGCCCGTCCCGCTCGGCGCCCAGCCGCACCCGCTGGATGGACTCCGTGCGATGGCCCGCGTTGACGAAGGTCTGCGGCCGGGTCATCGCCGTCTTTACCGGTCTGCCAAGCTGCTTCGCGGCGAGTGCGGAAAGGATCGCGTCCGGTTCCGTCGACAGCTTGCCGCCGAAGCCGCCGCCCACGAACTTGCAGATGATCCGCACCTTCTCCTTCGGGAGCTGCAGGGTGGCGGCCACCGCGTCGCGGCAGTCGATCGGCAACTGAGCCGCCGAGTAGACAGTCACCGCATCACCGCTCCAGACCGCCATGCTGGAATTCGGCTCGATGGAATTGTGGTGCTGGAACGGCGTCTCGTAGGTGGCGTCGATCTTCACCACGGAGCCCGCGAAGGCCCTGTCGAAGTCACCCTTGGTCGACGTCGTGTCGACAAACCCGCGGACCGTCTTCGGGGTGACAGCCTTCGCCGCCAGCGCCTTCACGCGACTCTCGGCTTTGGCGCCCGTCGTGTAGCGGACCTTCACTAGCGCGGCGGCGTCGCGCGCCGTCTCGAAGCTCTCCGCCACCACCAGAGCCACCGGTTCGCCCCAGTAGCGGACCTGGTCGTCGGCCAGGACGGGCCTGGCGACGCTGTAGGCCGCGAAGGGCGACGGCAACTTGTCGAAGGTGGTCCAGGCGGCCTGCTTCGGCGCGTTCAGGTGCGTCAGCACCAGCAGGACGCCCGGCAGGCGCTGGGCCTCGGCGGCGTCGATGCCCGCGATACGGCCATTGGGGACG
>JBOHKZ010000321.1:0-21542 GCA_050729355.1 Phenylobacterium sp.
GGACCGGCTAGGCCGCTTGGGTCCCCCGGATCGCGTCTTTGCGCGACCGGAGGATGACGGAGGTGTTGTCGGGCGCTGCCGCGTTGGGGGAGTTAGACCCTGACCACGAACTCCAGGCCGCCGTCGAAGGGCAGGGTCATCGTCTTGAGGCCGTTCTTCGGGTCGTCGACGAATTCGAAGAAGTGGCGGTAGGCGTGGCGGACCTGGGTGGTGTTGTCGGCGACGACGACGGCGCCCTGGCGCAGGTGCGGCGCGATCAGCTCCAGCGCCGGCAACGCCATCTCGGTCCAGATGTCCATCAGCACGAAATCCACCGGGCCCTCGATCACCTTGAGGGTCTCGCGCAGGTCGCCTTCGCGCAGGTCGATGAGGTCGGCCATGCCGGCCTGGGCGAACGTCTCGCGCGCGGCAGCGGCCTTGGCGGCCTCGTGCTCGGTGCCGATCACCACCCCGCCGCCGTTCGCCCGCACCGCATCGGCGAGGTAGAGCGTCGAGACCCCGTAGGAGGTGCCGACCTCGACCACGCGCCTGGCCCCCAACGCGCGGCAGAGCAGGTGGCAGAACTCCGCCTTGATGGGATCGAGCGCCACCAGCTTGTCGGCCATGAAGCGGTGGGACGCCTCGTCGAGGCCGTCCCAGGAAAGTTCGCCCTTCTTCGCGCGCTCGGAGAAGTAGCGGCCGGTCTCGGCCTCCTGCGCGATGCTTTGGGCATGCAGGGCGTCGACGCGCGCCTGCAGGGCGGGGTCGGCCAGGGCGCTCACAGCTGATCCTCCGGGAGGGCGGCGGCCACGTACTGCATGGCGCCGGCGATGTTGCCCTCGCTGTCCCGGAAGAAGATCAGGTCGCCGACCCCCTCGATGGTGAAGGGCGGCATCAGCACCTGCCCGCCGTTGGCCTCGATGGCGGCGACGGTCGCGGCGATGTCCTCGACGGCGAAGGTGATCTCCATTCCGGGCATCTGCTGGCCGCCGATGCCGCGGCGACCCTGCAGCGCGCCCATCAGGCCGGCGCCGGCGTCGCGGGTCTGGAAGAAGTCCGGTGGGCCCCACGGCGTGAAGGTCCAGCCGAACACCTGGCCGTAGAAGGCGCGGGCGCGGGCGGTGTCGTCGGCGTTGATGGCGAAGTGGCGAACGGTGGCGGGCATGCGGACCTCCGAGCTTCGCCAAAGGCTAGGCCTTCGCTGCCCGACGCGCTTGCGCTAGTCTGACGAATTATGTCGCAAATGCGCCAGAATGCCCGCGATCCTGACGGCTTCCCCGTCCGCGGACTGGCGGTGACCTATCGCGACGGCCACCGGCTGGACCGCCACTCCCATCCCTGGGCGCAGCTCGTCTACGCGGCGAGCGGCACGATGCGGGTGGCCACCCCCGCCGCCACCTGGCTGGTGCCGCCGACCCGGGCGATCTGGGTCCCGGGCGGGACGCCGCACGAGATCCTGATGCGCGGCACGGTGGCCATGCGCACGCTCTACCTCGCGCCCGACGGCGACGACGCCCGGCTCGCAGCCTGCCGCGCCATCGAGGTGGCGCCGCTGCTGCGGGAGCTGATCCTGCACATCGTCCGCATCGGCATGCTGGACGTGGGCGACCCGGGCCATGCCCGGATGGAGGGCCTGCTGGTCGACCTGCTGGCGGCGGGCAAGACCGCGCCGCTGGAACTGCCGCTGCCGGCCGATCCCCGGGCGCGGGCCTTCGCCGAGCGTCTGCTGGCCGAGCCGGGCGCCGAGGAGCCCCTGACCGAGCTGACGCGGGGGGCCGGCGCGTCGCTGCGCACGTTGCAGCGGCTGTTCCTCGCCGAGACCGGCCTCTCGCTGGACGTCTGGCGCGGGCGGGCGCGGATGCAGCAGGCCGTCGTGTCGCTGAGCCGTGGGGCGCCGGTGACCGAGGCGGCGCTGGAGTGCGGCTACCAGAGCCCGTCGGCCTTCATCGCCGCCTTCAAGCGGACCTTCGGGTCGACGCCTGGACGCTACCGGGCCGCCTGAGAAAGCTCCCGCGCCTTGGCCAGGCGCACGATTCCGGCGTCCAGGGTGTCGTCGCGCTTGGAGAAGCACAGGCGCAGGATCGAGGTCACCGCGCCCTCTTCGTAGAAGGCCGAGACGGGAATGGCGGCGACGCCAGCGTCCTTGACTGCGCGCAGGGCGAAATCGCGGTCGGGTTCGGCGATGCCGGAGGCGGCGAGGTCGATGTTGAGGAAATAGGTGCCCTGCGAGGTGAGCACCGCGAAACCCTCGCGCTTCAGGCCGTCCGACAGGCGGTCGCGGGAGCGTTCGAGTCCGCGCGGCATGGTGGAGAACCAGTCGCCGCTGTTCTCCAGCCCCCAGGCGACGGCCGCCTGCAGGTTGGGCGGGGTGGTGAAGGTCAGGAACTGATGGGCGCGAGCCAGCGTGTGGGTCAGTCCCGGCGCGGCGCAGAGGAAACCCACTTTCCAGCCGGTCAGGCCGAACATCTTTCCGGCCGAGCCGATCTTCACCGTGCGCTCGCGCATGCCGTGGAAGGCGATCAGCGGGCGGTGGACGGCGTTTCCGAACACCACCTGTTCCCAGACCTCGTCGCAGATGGCGACGGCGTCATGGGCCACGCAGAACTCGGCCAGCAGGGCGAGGTCCTGCTCCGGCAAGACGACGCCGGCCGGGTTGATCGGGTTGTTCAGCACCACGAAGCGGGTGCGCTCGTTGAAGGCGGCCTCCAGCATCGCGCGGTCGAAGCGCCAGTGCGGCGGCTGCAGGCTGACCAGCCGCGGCACGCCGCCGGCGCGGCGGATGATCGGCAGGTAGGAATCGTAGAACGGCTGGAAGACCACCACCTCGTCGCCCGGCTGGATCAGGCCGAAGAAGGCGGCCGCCAGCGCCTCGGTGGCCCCGGACGTCACGGTGATCTCGCTCGCCCAGTCGAGGTCCAGGCCCTGCGTTCGCGCGTAGTGCGCGGCGACCGCCTGGCGCAGCTCCGGCAGGCCGGCCATCGGCGGATACTGGTTGTAGCCGTTCAGCACGGCGTCCCCGGCTTTGGCGCGCACGGCGTCCGGGCCCGGATCGTCCGGAAAGCCCTGGCCGAGATTCACGGCGCCCAAGGACCGCGCGAGCCCCGACATCTCCTCGAAGATGGTGGTTGGCAGGCTTGAGAAGATCGGGTTGGCCATTAGATCATCGCTGGAGACGGGCGGGACTTCGCCCTCAAGATCATTCCGGAAAGCGTCCGTCCATGGAGATCATCGAGTTCTGTCCTGAGCACGCCGCGGCGTTCAAGGCCCTGAACGTGGCCTGGATCTCCAAGTACTTCGCGATCGAGGCCAAGGACCTGGAGGTCCTGGACGACCCGCAAGGCAAGATCATCGCTGCCGGCGGGCGTATCTTCATGGCCTTCGAAGGCGAGGAGCCGGTCGGTTGCGTGGCTCTGATCGCCATGCCCGACGGCGGCTACGAGGTCGCCAAGATGACGGTGGTCGAGACCCTGCGCGGCTCGGGCCTCGGGCGCATCCTGATGCAGCGCTGCATCGACGCGGGCGCCGAGGCCGGGGCGGCGAGGCTCTACCTGGAGACCAACTCCGGCCTTGCGCCGGCGCTGGGCCTCTATCGCGCGATGGGGTTCAAGGATGTCGCCGACCCGACGCCCAGCGGCTACGCCCGCGGCGACGTCTGGATGGAGCGGCCGTACTAGGCGGACGCCGTCTTCCTGGCCCTGGCGGCCCGGCGACGGTCGCTGGCCGAGTGGCCGAAGTGGGTCCGGTGCCAGCGCGAGAAGGCGCTGAGCGCTGAAAAGCCGAGAAGTTCCGAGACCTCCGCCAGGGGTCGCTCGCTCTCTTCCAGGTAGGGCGCCGCGAGCTCCATCCGAACCGCCTGCAGAATGTCGATGAAGCTGGTTCCGTGGGCGGCGAGCTGACGCTGAAGGGTGCGCGGATCGACGGCCATCTGCGTCGCTACGACCTCGATGGCCCCGCGACCGGTCGACAGCAGTCCGCGGACCACTTCGCGCACCCGGTCCGGCAAGGGCGCCTCGGACGCTGTGGCGAGCCCGCTGATATAGCGCTCGATCTGCCGCGCCATTTCGGGATCTGCGGCCGGGTTCTCCCGCTCTAGGTCCTGACGGGCGCACACGAAGCCGTCGAAATCCTGGTTGAAGTCGATGCTGGGGCCAAAGATGCGTTGGTGTGTCGCCAGGGACCTGGGAGGACCGTGCACCAGGGAGACGCTGACCGGCCGCCACTGCGCGCCCAGGTACATCCGCAGGACGCGCAGCATCTGGGCCATGCCGAGTTCAACCGCCTGCCGCGTCGGACCCGGCGTCTGAAATCGGGTGCGCACGTGGATGATGACGAGGTCGCCGGCATCCTCCAGGCGCAGCGTAGTCGCCTGGCTATGCAGCGACATATGTTCCGCCACCGCTTCCATCACCTTCCGGACCGTCGGCTGCTCGCGGGCGATCAGAGCGACAGGCCCCATGATCGACGGCGTACGCTGATCGCTCATGCGCAGGCCGAAATCCTCGGCGCCGCGGGCGGACGCTTCGATCAGGTCTCGCACAACCGTCGTCGGGATCCTGAGGTCTGGGTCGCTGAGGGCGGCGCGGGGAATTCCAGCGTCGTCGAGCATGCGCAGGGGATCCAGGCCCACGGCGCGGGCAAGATCCGCATAGCCCGTCAACACGGCCGCCCGGATGGTCTCCGCCACGGTGAATCCCTGTCCTTGTCGCGAATGGTCAAACGAATGTCGCGAATGGTCAAGTGGGCGGGCGACTGACGGCCGGGGCTGATCTTGATCGCCTTGGCTCGCATGGCTCCGGGGCCAGCGACGGTTTTGCGGCGGCGCCGTCGTCAATGGTCAAGCGAATGTCGCGACGGGTCAACGCTGGGTGGAATAACGTCGGTACACCTCCCTCGACTGGAGGGGTCTATGGAACGCCAAGGTCTTGCAGCGATTGAAGCGGTCTTGCAGCGCGAGCGGCGGACCTATCAATGCATTGGCGTCAGGCCCCTTTCGCCGATCATCGGCGCGGAGGTCGAAGGCCTGGACCTGCGGTTGGACCCGACCCCAGCGCAGATCGCCGAGCTGCGGCGCGCCTATCTCGAGCATCATGTGCTGGTGTTCCGAGACCAGTTGCTCTCCGAAGAGGACCACCTGCGCATCGCCAGTCTGCTCGGAGCCGTCCGCGGCAACGGCCGTTGGGCGGTGACGACGCCCGCGCCCGACGCGGGGGAATCTCCCGAGCCGGTGATGCTGGCGGAGAGCTGGCGCGCCGACGAGACCTACTGTCCGGCCCCGCCCGCGGCCAGCGTGCTGCATATCCACAGGCTGCCGCGACTTGGCGCCGGGGGCGACATGCTGTTCGCCAACATGCACCTCGCCTACGACCTGCTGTCCGAGCCGTTGCAGACGTTGCTCACGGGTCTGACCGCCATCCACAAGCCGTCCTTCGCCGCGGCCGAGGCCAATGTGACGGCCGAGCACCCGGTGGTGATCCGCCATCCGGTGACGGGACGCCCTGCGATCTTCGTCAACCGCCAGCACACGTCGCACATCGTCCAGCTCGACGCCGCCAATAGCGAGGCGACGCTCAAGATGCTGTTTCGGCACTTGGAGTCTCATCCGGTGTTGACCTGCCGGATACGCTGGACGCCCAATGCGCTGGTGGCATGGGACAACCACAGCACGCAGCACCTGACGCTGCAGGATTTCCGGCCTCGCTGCCTGGCGGGCCACGTGGTCTCGATCAACGGCGAACGGCCGGAACCCTGGTCGCTCGATGGCATTCAGGGACGGATGACAGCCGATGAGTGACATGCAGATTCAAGGGGATCACGAGCGCGAACGCGCCGTTTCCTCCACGCCAAGGACGACGGCTCCGGGCGACTACGGCGCGCAGCGACGCCACTTCTCCGATGAGAAGCCGTCCGGCGTGGCCCCCGCCAAGGCCCCGCGACCGGTCGGCGCCGACTACCGCGCGCTCTTCGATCAGTCGGAGATCCCCGTGGCGCTGGTCTCTGGCCTCGACGCCTCCATGTTCGTCGCGGCCAGCCGCGGCTTCCTCGACATGTTCGACCTGCGGCGAGCCGCCATCGCCGGCCGCAGCCTGGATGACGTGTTCACGACCGCGGAGAACACCGAACTGGAGGCCGCGATCCGCCGCTGCCTGATGACCTCCGAAACCGTCCACGCCTCGCTCGAGGTGCGCAACGGCGCCACCCATCACGTCATCGGGCTCGCCGTGCACCCGACCCGGGCGCGCGGCTTCGCCGGTCACGTGGTCCTGGAGGCGGAAGGGCGCGGACACACCGTCTATTCCCAGATCCAGCGGTTCTCCTCGCTGGTCGGGGACGACGACGCCGTCGGCCAGCCGATGACCTACATCTACGACGCCAAGCGCCGCCGGCTCCGCTACACCGAAGGGCCCCTGGCTGTCCGGCTGGGACTGCACGGCGCCGTGACCTCCGAGGACGTCCGGGCCATGGTCCATCCTGACGATCTCGCGGTGCACGCCAGCTACCAGGCCGCTCGCAACAAGCTCTCGGACGACAAGTTCGTCAGCTCGACGCTGCGCCTGCGCGACGCGCGGGGCGAATGGCGGCTGATCAGCCTGCGCGGCCGCGTGCTGCGCCGGGATCGCGACGGCGCGGTGCGGATGATCCTCGGAAGCGCGACGGACATCACCGACTACGCCGCCGCCGCGGTCGAAGCCGCCGGGATCTCCGTACAGCGTGCGGAGGAAAACGAACGCGCACGCATCGGCCGGGAACTGCACGACTCGACGTCGCAGTATCTCGTCGCCGCCTCCCTGGGGCTGGGCTCGGCCTTGCGCACCGAGGGGCTGCCAGACGCGCTTCAGACGCGCCTGCGGGACGTCCAGAATTCGCTGGAGATGGCGCAGGCGGAAATCCGCGCCTTCTCCTATTTCCTGCATCCGCCGGAGCTTCGAGAGCTGGGCCTGCGCCGAACGGTCGAGAAGTTTTGTGCGGGCTTTGCGCGGCGCAGCGGCCTGGCGATCGCCTTCAAGGCCCGGCAGGTCCCGCGGGAGCTCTCATCGGACTCCGAGCACGCCCTCTTCCGCGTCTGCCAGGAGGCGCTGATGAACGTCTATCGCCACGCCTTCGCGCGCGGCGTCACGGTCGAGCTCACGCCGAAGGACGGCCACGTGGTGCTGGAAGTGCGGGACGACGGTGTGGGCGTGGACGGCGTCGACCGCTTCGAGCACGGGGGCATCGGCGTCGCCGGGATGCGGGCGCGGATGCGCAGCGTCGGCGGCGATCTGAGCCTCGACTACCTGGGGCCGGGTCTCGGCGTCGTGGCGCGCGTGCCGGCGCCCGCGCCGGTCGGCTGGACCTCCCAGTAGACCTCGATGAGGTAGCCGTCGGGGTCGCGGCAGCGGAACGCGGCGAAGCCGGCGTCCTGCTCGAGCGGCTCGGCGATCGGCGCGCCTTCGGCGACCAGCGCCGCGTGCAGGGCCTCGACCGCGGCGGCCGAGCCCTGCCGGAAGCCAAAGTGGAACCAGGGCGGCATGGCCGGCGGACTGTCGGCGGGGGCAAGCGCCAGGTCCATGCCGGCGCCGTCGCGCAGGAAGACCACGTCGCCGTGCCGCATGAACTCCCACAAGCCGAAGTGGCGGGCGTAGAACGCCATCGCGCGTTCGACCGAGCTCACCTGCAGATGGAGGTGGTTGAGGTTCATCGCCGCCGATCCGAACGCATTCCTGCGGGTCGGGCAATGTGCATTGTTGCGAATGACTCGCAACTGCAATAGCGTCCGAGTCCAGCCACGGAGCGGACCATGGACGACATCGACCTCGGCGCGGGTGTCTTCAGCCAGGGCGAGCGCCTGCTGCTACGGACCATACGACTGATGGCGCTGCGCAACGCCTGCTACGGCCAGCAATGTCATTTCGAGCTGGCCTGCGGCTGTTCCGGCGAAGAGGCCTACCGGACGCTGAGCGTCTTCGTGGAGCAGCTGCGACTGAACGGTCAGAGGCGGATCGTTCTGTCGGCGCCGCCGGCGCGGACCGTCACCGACGACGAGCGGGCGATCCTGGCGGCGTTCGCGGCGGCCCAGAACGACGACTACCGGCAACTGGACGCGCAGCTCGCCGATCTGACCCACGCCCAGCCGCCGGCGTCGCTGGGCGGGGCGGTCTGCCTGGTGGCCCAGGTCTTCGCGATGCAGGGGCTGGTGATTTCCAGCCCGGCGCCGGAGCGCGCCGCGGCCTAGCTGTGGGCTGCGAGAACGACGCCCAACAGCACGGCGGCCCAATGAGCGGCGGCGGCCGCCACGACATGGCCGTGCCAGATCGCGCGGGCGAACTTCAGGCGCTTGTTCACATAGAAGATCACGCCGGTGGAATAGAGCACCCCGCCGGCCACCAGCAGCAGCAGCGCGACCCAGGTGACGCTGTCGATCAGCGGCTTGATGGCCACCACCACCAGCCAGCCCAGGGCCAGATAGACAGCGACCCAGAGCTTGCGGTCGACCTTGGGCGCGAAGAGCTTGCCGAGCGCGCCGACGCCGGCGATCGACCACACCGCGGCCGTCATGCCCCAGGCCCAGGCGCCGGTCAGGTTGTGGGTGGTGAAGGGCGTGTAGGAGCCGGCGATCATCAGGAAGATGCCGGCGTGATCCAGCCTGCGCAGCGTCGGCCGGTACTTCGCCTTGGCGAAGTTGTAGGCGGTCGAAAAGCCCAGCATCGCCAGCACGCCGGCGGCATAGATCGAGCAGCCGACCACCTGGGTGATCGAACCATCGCGCACCGCGAGCGTAAGCAGCACGATCCCGCCCACCAGGGCCAGGGTCAGGCCCACCACATGCACCACCAGGTCCGCGCACTTGGCGGCCGGAGTCGGATAGTGGCGGGGCGGCTTGGGGGGCAGGACGGTGGGGACAGCGGTCATGGCGGGCTCCTAGCCTGCAGGTTCCACAGCCCCCCGGCCGGCGTCTAGTCTTCCTTGACGCGTTTCTTGCGGAAGGAGGGGTTGAGCTCCTTCTTGCGCAGGCGGATCGACTTCGGCGTCACTTCCACCAGTTCGTCTTCCTGGATGTAGGCGATGGCCTGTTCCAGCGTCGGGCGGCGCGGCGGGGTGAGGCGCACGGCCTCGTCCTTGCCGGACGCGCGGACGTTGGTCAGCTGCTTGGCCTTCATCGGATTGACGTCGAGGTCGTCGGCGCGGCTGTTCTCGCCGATGATCATGCCCTGGTAGGTCTTTTCGCCGGCGCCTACGAACATGAAGCCCCGGTCCTCGAGGTTCCACAGCGCGAAGGCGGCCGTTTCACCGTCGGAGTTGGAGACCAGCACGCCCTTGCGGCCCGCGTCGATGGCGCCCTTGTAGGGCTCGTAGTGGCTGAACACGCGGTTCAGCACGCCCGAACCGCGGGTGTCGGTCAGGAACTCGCCCTGGTAGCCGATCAGCGAGCGCGACGGCGACATCAGGCTGATGCGGGTCTTGCCCGCGCCCGACGGGCCCATGTCCTTCAGCTCGGCTTTGCGGGCCGAAAGCTTCTCGATGACGATGCCGGTGAACTCGTCGTCCACGTCGATCATGACGTCTTCGATCGGCTCCAGGCGCTCGCCGGTCTCGGGATCTTCCTGAAACACCACGCGCGGGCGGCTGATCGAGACTTCGAAGCCCTCGCGGCGCATGCCTTCGATCAGCACGCCCAGCTGCAGTTCGCCGCGGCCGGCGACTTCATAGGCGTCGCTGCCGGGCATTTCGTTGACGCGGATGGCGACATTGGACTGGGCTTCGCGGAGCAGGCGGTCACGGATGACGCGGCTCTGGACCTTGTCGCCTTCGCGGCCGGCCAGCGGGCTGTCGTTCACCGAAACCGTCATGGAGATGGTCGGCGGGTCGATGGGCTGAGCGGGCAGGGCGTCGGTGACTTCCATGGCGCAGAGCGTGTCGGCCACGGTCGCCTTGGAGAGGCCCGCGATGGCGACGATGTCGCCGGCCTCGGCGTCGTCGATCGGCTGGCGCTTCAGGCCGCGGAAGGCGAGGACCTTGGTGATGCGGCCGCGCTCGATTTCCTTGCCGTCCAGCGACAGCGCGTGGATGGCCATGCCCGGGACGGCCTTGCCCGATTGGATGCGGCCGGTGAGGAGGCGGCCCAGGAAGGGGTCGTTCTCGATCAGCACCGACAGGATCTGGAACGGCTTGTCCTTGTTGGCGACGACGGCCGGTTCCGGCACGTGGCGCACGATCAGGTCGAACAGCGGGGCCAGGTTGTCGTTGGGCTTGGCCAGGTCCAGCGTCGCCCAGCCGTTCTTGCCCGAGGCGTAGATGTGCGGGAAGTCGAGTTGCTCGTCGGTCGCGCCCATGGCGGCGAACAGGTCGAACACGTCGTTCAGGATGCGGTCGGGATCGGCGTGGGCGCGGTCGACCTTGTTGAGGCACAGGATGGGACGCAAGCCCATCTTCAGCGCCTTGCCCAGCACGAACTTGGTCTGCGGCATGACGCCTTCCTCGGCGTCCACGAGGATGACGCAGCCATCCACCATGCCGAGGATTCGCTCCACCTCGCCGCCGAAGTCGGCGTGGCCAGGGGTGTCGATGATGTTGATGCGGGTGTCGCCCGCCTCGCCGTGCCAGAGCACGCTGGTGCACTTGGCGAGGATGGTGATCCCGCGCTCGCGCTCCTGGTCATTGGAGTCCATGGCCCGCTCGGCATGCGCCTCGTTGGCTCGGAACACGCCCGATTGGGCAAGCAGCTGATCCACGAGCGTGGTCTTGCCGTGGTCGACGTGGGCGATGATGGCGATGTTGCGGAGCGACATGGGAGTTCGGAAAGGTCTCGGCGGCGAGGAAGGCGCGCTTGTAGGCGAGGCGAGGCCTCGCCGCTAGCAGGGAGTTGGCGGGTGCGTCCCTGCGACCTGGGCGCGAAGAGGCTCTCTACGGCAATGCTGTTGTGCGCTGCAACCAAAATCGTCTGCGACAGAGTCGTCACAAGGCCCGGAAAATCCTGGCATTTTCTTCGGAGACCGATGAAATCGCAGGTCTTTTGTACTTGTGCGCTTGCGTCGTTGTGCAGTGCACCGTATGTTCAAGTTGTGAGGCGGCCATGTCGCCTCTGCCCTTCCTGGGCGTTTCCTCCCTAATGAACTGACGCGCCTTCGGGCGCGTCTTTTTTTGCCTGAACGGGATCGTCAGGCTGAGCGGAGCGCGCTCCAGTCGGCTGCGGCGAGCGTACGCGTCAGCGATTCCAGGTTGGATTTCAGCTTCTCGAACCCTGAAGTGGGCGAGAGCTTGGCCTCGTCGAGGTAGAGTGCGCGACTGATCTCGATCTGCAGCGCGTGGGTCCGCCGGGCGGGCCGCCCATAGTGCTCGGTCGTATAGCCGCCGGCGTAGGGCGCATTTCGCGCCACCCGATAGCCCATCGCTTCAAGCTCCCGCTCGACCCGCGAAGTGAGCAGGCCCGCGCAGGCCGCGCCGAACCGGTCGCCCAGCACGATGTCGCACGCCATGTCGCGCCCGCCGACCCGGGCGGCGGCGGCCGGCATGGAATGCCAGTCGATCAGGATCGCGAAACCGTGGGTGCGGTGCGCCTCGGCGATCAGCCGCTCGAGCGCGGCGTGATAGGGCCGGTGGGCCCATTCGATCCGGGCGCGCGCCTCGGCGAAGGTGAGCTTGCGGGCGTAGATCTCCTGGCCCTCGGAGACCACGCGGGCGATGGCGCCCAGGCCCGCGGCGACCCTGGCGGTCCGCGCTCTGGCGAATTCCGGCAATTCGTCGGCGAACATGCCGGCGTCGAGCTCATAGGCCTCGCGGTTCAGGTCGATGTAGGCCCGGGCGCAGCGCGCCGCGATCAGGGTCGCGCCCAGTTCAGGCGCCTGGCCGATCAGGTCGTCGACGAAGGCGTCCTCCGAGCGGCGGATCGCCTGCGGGTCCAGCGCGGTCGCTGCCATCATGTCGTCGGGGTAGAATCGGCCCGAATGCGGGGAGGCGAAGACCAGGGGCGTCGGCGGCGCGCCGTCGCCCGCCGCTCGCCGAAGGTCAAAGCTGGCCGCCCTGACGGGCTGCCGGCCGTCCGGTTCCTCGGCGAAGGGTTCCCACGCGTTCATTCGCGTCATTGAACGCCGACCCACGGCACGGGTCAAAGGTTCATCGCGCCTTTACCGTTTGGCAATTACGCTCCTGGGCTCGCGCACCCTATGCGCCCACGGACCTTTTAGAGAGCACATGCCCCGTATCCTCCTGGCTGAAGACGACGAATCCCTGCGGGGCTTCCTCGCGCGCGCCCTCGAGCGCGCCGGCTATGAGGTCACGGCCTGCGCCGACGGCGAGGAAGCCGTGGCGGTGCTGGAAGAAGACTGGGACCTGCTGCTCACCGACATCGTGATGCCGGGAATCGACGGCATCGAGGTCGCCCGCCAGGCGGCCGCGCGCCATCCCGGCCTGCGGATCATGTTCATCACCGGCTTCGCAGCCGTGGCGCTCGCCGCCACCGACGCCGCGCCGGCGGGGGCCAAGGTGCTTTCCAAGCCCATCCACCTGCGCGAGATCGTCTCCGAGGTGGAGCGGATGATCGCGGCCTAGGATCTCGTGCGCGGCCGCGCTTGCGCGGCGGCGGCCTCATCGGTATATCCCCGCCTTCCCGAGACGACGGTTAGGACGTGTAGCTCAGCGGGAGAGCACCTCGTTGACATCGAGGGGGTCACAGGTTCAATCCCTGTCACGTCCACCATCTCCTTCAAAAATTTAGACAATCCCAGTCGGGCGCTACGCTCGGCGCCTCGCCATGCCGGTCGGCGCGGCGAGCCTATCGAGACGGCTGGCGCCCGCCTGGGGTATGACGGGGTGCGATGGCCATCGTCACCTCCGTCAACGTAGGAATGCCCCGCGACGTCTCATGGCAAGGCCGGACGGTGCGGACGGGTATCTGGAAAGCGCCGGTCGCGGGACGCGTCTTCGCCGGACGGCTGAATCTGGCCGGAGACGGGCAGGGCGACCTTGAAGGTCACGGCGGCGAGCAGCGCGCCGTCATGGTCTACCAGCTCGACTCCTATCGGCATTGGGAGGCCTTCCTCGGTCGGCCGCCGCTGGAGCCTGGCAGTTTCGGCGAGAACTTCACCGTCGACGGCCTGCCCGACTCCGAGGTCTGCATCGGCGACCGCTACCGGATCGGCGACGCGGTGTTCGAGGTCACCCAGCCGAGGGTCACCTGCTACCGGGTCGCCATGCGCATGGACTGCGCGCAATTGCCGGCGCTGCTGGTGTCGCATCACCGGCCGGGCTTCTATTTCCGCGTCATCCGGGAGGGCTTCGTCGCGGCCGGCGATCCGATCGTCAAGATCGCGGACGGGCCGGAGCGGATGACCGTCGCGGACGTCGACGCACTCCTCTACTCGCCGGACCATCCCGTCGAATCCCTGGAGCGGGCGAACCGCATGCCCGCGCTCAGCCCCGGTTGGCGCGCCTCGTTCAATTCCCTGCTGGATGCGGCCCGCAAGGGAGACCTCAGCGGCAACGCGGGCCTGATCTCGGCCGTGCCCAAGCCGGCCTGGGCCGGTTTTCGGCCCCTTCGGGTGGCCGCGGTCGTCCAGGAGAGCGACGACATCCGGTCGTTCACCCTGGAAGCGCCCGACGGCTCGCAGCTGCCGGCCTACCTGCCGGGACAGCACCTCGTCCTTCGCCTGAAGACCGACGACGAGGGGATCGTCTCCCGGGTCTACTCGCTTTGCGGCGCGGGCGGCGTCTATCGCATAGCCGTCAAGAACGAGGGCGGGGCCGGCGGCCGCTTCATGCATGAGCATGTACGCGTCGGGGACCTGTTGGACACAAGCGCGCCGCGGGGGACCTTCGTCCTGGGCGAGGCCGGCACGCCGCTTGTCCTGCTGAGCGGGGGCGTCGGCGTAACCCCGATGCTGGCCATGCTCTATGCCGCGCTCGCGGAGCGCTCGCAGCACAAGCGTGAAATCTGGTGGATCCACTCGGCGCGGAACGGCGCCAGCCAGGCCTTCGCTCGGGAGGTCAGGGGCATGCTCGCGGGCCTTGAGGGCGTCCACTCGTGGGTGGTCTACAGCCGGCCCGACCCAACCGACAGGCTGGGCGTGGACTACGGTCATCAAGGCCATGTCGACGCCCCGTGGCTGCGCGAGATCGGCCTCCCACAGGACGCGGACTTCTACCTATGCGGCCCGCCGGCCTTCATGACGGCGCTTGAGGCCGGGCTGGGCGCGTGGGGTGTCGCTGCCGGTCGCCTCCATTCCGAAGCGTTTGGGTCCGGGCCGTCCCTTACGCCGGGGGTCGTGGGCGGCGGTCCGTTGACGGCGCCGCACCAACCGGACGGGCCGCAAGGGCCCGGCCCATCGGTCACCTTCCTGCGGAGCAGCCTGACAACGCGTTGGGATCCGCGCTTCAACAGCCTGCTCGAGCTCGCCGAGGCCTGCTCGGTGCCGGTCCGCTGGTCGTGCCGGACCGGCGTCTGCCACAACTGCGAATCGGGACTCGTCGACGGCCAGGTGCGCTACGACCCGCAGCCGCTCGACCCGCCTGCCGACGGCTCGCTCCTCATCTGCTGCTCAACGCCGACCTCGGACATCGAGCTCGATCTCTGAAAGGCTACTCCACGCGCTTGAAGAGCGCGGCGATGCTGTAGTCCGGCTTGATCAGCAGCGGGCCGTCGACGGCGACGCCGGGGCGCGGGTCGAACACGATGCGGATCTCCCGCTCGGCCGCGAAGTCCTGGGCCTTGAGGAAGGGATCGACCGGCGGGCCGCCTGGCGGCGTCGCGCCGTATCGGATCGGGCCGTGGCCGGCGCCCTGCATCTGCACTTGGAAGTGCTGCATGATGTAACGGCTGAGCAGGGGCACATCCGAGATCTCGAAGATCGCCCTGGGCTTGGCGGCGGCGTCCTTCATGCGCCAACCCGGCTCGGTCATGCAGTAGGCCCAGTAGGGCGGCGCCTGGGCGGCCAGGGTTGGGTTTTCCTGGGCGACGTGGCCGGCCAGCGTGCCGATCAGCAGTGAGCCGCGCGCCACGAGATCGGCATGTTCGGCGTCGACGGTTTTCCAGGCTTTCATGCGCAAGACCTGACGGCTTCGGGCGCAAAGCTCAACGGGGAATGTGGCGGCCGCCGCGATGCTCCGCCAATCAGTGAGCAGGATTGACTACAGATAGCCCCGCCAAGGCCCCTGCGAGCCCGTGATGATCGGATAACGACGTTCGAATGTTGCAGCGAAGACGCATAGTAACGGCGTTCGCTAATGTGACGGTAGTTTGACACTTCCGCCGGTTCCGGCTCGCGCGCAAAAAAGTCATCTGACTGCGGGGTTTCAAACCACCGGCATGACCGATGGGGCCTCGCGGCAGGGAGGAACCCATGAAGGCCGCATATTTCTGCGCCAGCTCCGTGCTGGCTCTCACAGTGACCCTCGTGTCAGGACAGGTCGCTAGGGCGCAGCCAGCACAGGCGTCTGCGCCCGCCAGCGTCAGCGAAGTCGTCGTCACCGGCTCGTTCATCCGCGGTACGCCCGAGGACGCCGCGCTGCCCGTCGATGTCATCGGCGCCGATGAACTTCAGAAGCAGGGCAGTCCCAGCCCGGTGGAGCTGATCAAGTCGCTGACGGTCTCGAACGGCGTGTTGGGCGACACCAACCAGTTCGACGCCCGCGCCCAGGGCGCGGAAGGCTCGGCGACCATCAACCTGCGCGGCCTCGGCCCGGCCAGGACCCTGGTGCTGTGGAACGGCCACCGCCTGGTCAACGCGCCGACCCTGAACGGCGCCTCGCCGGACATCAACGTCCTGCCCTTCGCCGCGGTCGGCCGCATCGAGGTGCTGAAGGACGGCGCCGCGGCGACCTACGGCTCCGACGCCATCGCCGGCGTGGTGAACTTCATCACCCGCAAGAACACCGACGGGCTGGAGGTCACCGGCTCGTACAAGTACATCGACGGCGCCTCGGGCGACTGGGACGCGCAAGGGGTCTGGGGGCACACCTACGACAAGTTCAGCGTCCTAGTGACCGGCGCCTACCAGCACAAGTCGCAGCTCTCGGTTCGCGACCGCAACTTCACCCAGCCTGGCTACTTCGTCAGCCCGGAAACCGGCTTCTCGTCGGGCAACGCGATGACCGCGTTCCTGCCGCTGACGACCGGGGCGACGACGCCGTTCACGCCGGCCGCCGGCCTGCAGCGGGACGCCGGCTGCGTTCCCCTGGGCGGCACGCCGTCGTTCAGCGGCACGACGCCGACCTGCATCTTCAACTACACGCCGTACGACAATCTCCAGGAGAAGGAGAACCGCTGGCAGATCTACGGCGAGGGCACGTACGACATCAACGACGACATGAAGGCCCACATCGAGGGCTTCTACTCGGAGACCGACACGCCGGAGTGGCGCACGTCGCCGTCCTACCTGGCGCTGCAGGTGCCGACCGCCACCACCAACCCCGCGTTCACCTCGGGCCTTTCGGCGGGCTACTTCGTGCCGGCTTCCAACCCGGGCTTCGCGCTCTACCGGTCCCAGAATCCGACGCAGATCCCGGCCTTCGCGACCGGCGCCTATATCCCGGGCGTGCTCTATCGGCCGCTGGCCGAGGGCGGCAACCCGCTGTTCGGCGACGGCTCCTCGACCGGCAGCCGCAAGTTCAAGGCCTGGCGGGTCTCCGGCGGTCTGACCGGAACGTTCAGCAACGGCTGGGGCTATGACGTCAGTTCCACCTACATGGAAGAGAACCTGGTTCGGGTGGGCTACGACACCATCGTCAGCCGCTTCCAGCTCGCGCTGCGCGGCCTGGGCGGCCCGGGGTGCAACGCCGCGACGGGGACCCCCGGCGCCGGTGGGTGCCAGTACTTCAACCCGTTCTCCAACGCGGTCCAATCCAACTTCATCACGGGTCAGACCAACCCGAACTTCAGCGCCGCGGTCGCCAACGATCCGAACCTGATCCGCTGGTTCTTCCAGCCGACCAGCACGGACGCCACCACCAAGCTCTGGGTGGTGGATGCGGTGTTCAACGGCGAGACGGGCATCAACCTCTCGGGCGGCGCCGTCGCCTGGGCGGTCGGCGGCCAGTACCGCAAGAACTGGTACGAGGCGAGCTACGACGCGCTGTCGGACCTGACGGTCACGCCCTGTATCGATACGCCGGTCACCGGCAGCACCTCCTGCACCGTGCGTAACGGCCCCTACATGTTCCTGGGCGGGGCGACGCCGGCCGACCTGAGCGGCGACGTCTGGGCGGGCTTCGCCGAACTCAGCCTGCCGTTCACGGACAGCCTGCAGGCCAACCTCGCGGCCCGCTATGAGGACTATGGCGACAAGGGCGGCTCGACGTTCAATCCGAAGCTCTCGGTGCGCTGGCAGATCACCGACATCTTCGCCATGCGCGGGTCGGTCGGCACGACCTTCCGGGCTCCGCCGCTGACCTCGCTCGATCCGGGCCAGGTGACCAGCCTGCAGTTCCTCGGCGGCGCCTTCCGGGCCGTCGACGTGGTCGGCAACCCGGACCTCGATCCGGAAAAGGCCACCACCTATTCGATCGGCTTCCTGACCAAGGCCGGGCCGTTCCGCGCCACGGTCGACTACTGGAACTTCGACTTCAAGAACCCGCTGGTGACCGAACCGGTCGGCGGCATGTTCTCCAGCCTGTTCCCCTTGGGCACGGGCACCGGGAACTGCGGCAACCCCACCTTCGCGGGCCTGCAGTCGCGCTTCACCTTCAACGGCGCCTGCAACGTCGCCAACCTCTCCCGCATCCTGACCCGGGCCATCAACGGGCCGAAGGTGAAGACCGACGGCATCGACATCCTGGCGGACTTCGACATCGCCGACGTGCTGGACGGCGGGGCGCGGGTCGGCGGCAGCGTCACCTACGTCCACAAGTACACGGTGCAGGCGACGACCGTCGAAGGCGTCGTCGTCAGCCCGGCGTTCGACGGCGTGGATCACCTGAACTACCAGACCCAGATCTATCCGATCCCGCAGTGGAAGGCGCAGGTCTACGCCGAGTACAACCGCGGCCCGCACAACATCCGTGCGACATTGAACTATGTCGACAGCTACATCGATCAGCGCACCGCGCCGTTCGCGCCCAACGTGGTGCGAGACGGGGCGAACAATGCCGTTCCGCTGACCAACAGGGGCCAGAAGATCAAGTCCTACGAGACGGTCGATCTGAACTACCGGGTCTACCTGCCCTGGGACACGACGGCGGTGGTGACCGTGAACAACCTGTTCGACAACGATCCGTCGTTCGCCAGGCTCGACCTGGGCTACGACCCCTTCACCGGCAACCCGATTGGCCGGACCTACAAGCTGAGCGTGACGAAGAAGTTCTAGTCGCCACGACCGCCGGACTTCGCGAAGGCGCCCCGGGAAACCGGGGCGCCTTTTGCATGCCCGAACGGCCGCGAAAGCGCTGCGCGTTCCGGGTTGCAAGCGTCGATCAGAAGAAGAGGTATGTTTTTGACATAATCTTCAAAGAACAACGATACATTTCAAAGTGTTGCAGCGAAGCCGCACCATAACGCGGTTATCTACGTTCCCGTCGATTTCTGCTTTCCGTAAGGGCGGGCCGGCGCGCACAAAGCTTGCCTATTCGCAAGCTTTAACCTCCGGCGCGATCGGTGGGCCTTGCGATGGGGAGGAACATATGAAGGCCAGATATTTCTGCGCCAGCTCTGTGCTGGCCGTTGTTATTTCCCTGGGCGCAGCCCAGACCGCGGCCGCTCAGGCCGCCGCCAAGCCGGCTCCGGCGCCCTCGTCAGAAGTCAGCGAAGTCGTGGTCACCGGCTCCTATATCGCCGGCACCCCAGAAGACGCGGCCCAGCCGGTGGACGTGATCGGCGCCGCCGACCTGCAAAAGCAGGGCTCGCCGAGCACCGTCAACCTCGTCAAGAACATCACCGCCGCCCAGAGCTCGATCGGGGAATCCAACCGCTTCCTCGGGACCGCGGCCGGCGCGGCGACGATCAACCTGCGCGGCTTCGGTTCGGCGCGGACGCTCGTGCTGTTCAACGGCCAGCGGATGGCCAACTCGCCGGCCGCCGTGGCCATCGAGTCGGTGGACATCAACTTCATCCCCAACGTCGCGATCGGCCGGATCGAGATCCTGCGGGACGGCGCCGCGGCGACCTACGGTTCGGACGCCGTCGGCGGGGTGGTCAACTTCATCACCCGGCGCGACCTCCAGGGCTTCGAGTTCACCGCCAACTACAGCGCCAT
The DNA here is from genome assembly GCA_050729355.1 of Phenylobacterium sp. Lineage (GTDB taxonomy): Bacteria > Pseudomonadota > Alphaproteobacteria > Caulobacterales > Caulobacteraceae > Phenylobacterium. The sequence goes on from JBOHKZ010000321.1 coordinate 19,134, forward strand.
CGACGGCTCCAAGGGCGACTACGACATCAGCGGCGCCTACGGCTGGAAATGGGACCGCGGCGACGCCATGGTCACCGCCACCTACCGCCGCCGCAGCGAGCTTCGGACGACCGACCGCGACTGGGCGCTGCAGCCGTTCGCCAACAACAACTTCGGCGGCTGGTCGACGGCCTCCAACCCCGGCGTCTTCACGACCGGCACCGCCGCCCAACTGGCCTCCGGTACGTTCAGCCAGTCGTTCGTCGACAATGGGTGCGCCGAACTCGGGGGCGTCCTGGTCAACGCGGCGACGCCGGCCTCCGGCTGCCGCTTCCAGTTCACCCAGTTCGACAACCTGGTGAACAACGAGGACCACTATCAGCTCTACGGGCAGGTCAATTTTGAGCTGACCGACGACATCGACTTCCACGGCGAAGTGCTCTGGGCGCGCCACGAGGTTCCGGTCGAGCGGGTATCTCCCGCCCAGTCGACGACCCAGTTCCCGAGCCCGATCCTGGCGTCGGGCGGTTCGCCGGGCGGCGGCAGCTCGCCCTATCCGGCGGTCGGCCTGAACCAGCAGTCGCGCTTCTATATCCCTGCGACCAACCCGGGCCTGATCGCCTTCCTGGCCAATTCCGCCAACTGCCCGGCGTTGGGCTCGATCTGCACCAACGCCGCGGCCAACGGGGTCATCGCGTCCCAAACGCTGTGGCGCCCCGAAGGCTACGGCGGCAACCCGCTGTTCGATGACGGCGCCGACCACCAGCGCCGCGCCGCCACGGCGTTCCGCGTCGCCGGCGCCCTGAAGGGACATATCGCCGAGGACATCGGCTTCAACATTGCGGCCACCTACCAGCGAAACCACGGTGAAGGCGGCGCGGGTCCCGACCTCTCGGTCAACCGCCTGCAGCTCGCCCTGCGCGGCCTCGGCGGACCGGGCTGCAATCCCGTTACCGGCACGCCCGGCGTCGGCGCCTGCATGTACTTCAACCCCTTCGCGAACGCCTATCCGACGAGCAAGGGCCTGGGCGGAACCAACCCGTTCTATGCGGCGGGCGCGAACAACGACAAGCCGGAGCTCCTAAACTGGCTGCACATTCCGCTGACCGCTGACACCTTCACCGAGGTCGGCGTCGTGGAAGGCGTGCTCAACGGGGAACTGCCGGTCCACCTCTCCGGCGGCAACATCGGCTGGGCCGTCGGCGCGCAGTGGCGCTACGACCGCATCCAGCTCAGCGCGCCTGACTTCTACGACATCAACAGCACCCCTTGCGTCGACAGCCAGCCCTTCGGCGACGGTCTGCCGCTCTGCTCGGGCGGCACCGGGGCCTTCACCTTCTACTCCGCGCTTCAGGAGATCGACGTCGACCGCGTCGTCACCTCGGGCTTCGGCGAAGTGCGGGTGCCCCTGCTGGAGAACCTCGAGCTCTCCGGCGCCCTGCGCTACGAATACTACGGCGGCGGCATCGGCTCGACGACGAACCCGCGGGTCTCGGTGCGCTGGCAGGCGGTGGACTTCCTGGCGTTCCGCGGCTCGGCGGGCACGACCTTCCGCGCGCCGCTGCAGCGGGACCTGACGCCTGGCAATGTGCGGAACTTGGCGCAGTTCAACCTGCCGGGCGTCGGCTCGCTCTACCGTCCGGTGGACACGGCCAACAACCCGAACCTGCAGCCCGAGAAGGCCGACACCTACAACGTCGGCGCGATCATCAACCACGGCAATTTCCGGGCGACGATCGACTACTTCCGGTTCAAGTTCAAAGACGAGCTGACCAACGAAACGGCGGCCTCGCTCGTCTCGACGATGTTCCCGAGCGCCACCCCGTCCACATGGCTCTGCAACGTGGCGAACTTCCGTTCACGGTTCACGTTCGCCGATGACGGCAACCCCGCCACCAACGACTGCGCGCCGGCCAACCTGCTCGCGGTCAAGGCCAACCTCATCAACGGGCCAAACGTCGACACCTCGGGCATCGACTTCCAGGCGACCTATCTCTGGGACGGCGCCCTTGCCGAGGGCGACATGACCTTCGGCCTCGAGGGCACCTATACGATCGAGTACAAGCGCGGCGCCCTCGTCACGCTCGACGGCTTCACCATCGCGCCTGCGCTGGACCGGGCCGGCAAGTCGGAACTGCTCAGCGCCTTCTATTCGTACCCGCGTTGGCGCGCCAACGGCTACGTCCAGTGGAACCGCGACGGGCATAACATCCGCTGGACCACGCACTTCAAGTCGGGGACCAACAACATCGTCGGCGCCTCGATCCTGAAGACCAAGGACGAGATCACCCACGACCTCATCTACACGGGCCAGCTGCCCTGGGACACGACCGTGACGGCCGGGATCATCAACCTCTTCGACGAGGATCCGCCCTTCACCCGCAGCCAGTACAACTACGACTACACCAACGCCTACTTCCTCGGCCGCAC